>JAHEZB010000274.1 GCA_023251285.1 Chitinophagaceae bacterium
AAAAAATGAATAATTTTTCTCAACAGAAATTTTTGGATTATCGTCAAAACCATCGATTTTGTATTTTATAAAATGGCCCTGTAAATCTAAAAATCCGGTCAATGCTATGCCGAATGATTGCATCAGTTTTGCGTAAAGATTCAGATCATTCTTTTGGGCCGGAGCATTGAAATATTTATAATTGCCAGGAAAACCCTGCTGCGCCCACGTTACAATATCATAATGCTGACCATCATATTCTGTATAACCGCCGCCAAAAGTGAACTGCGTTTTATTTTTATGATATTGCACGGAGAAAATGGAGCCATAAAAATAATTATCCAACCAAAGCCGGCGAATTAAATCGGTAGTGGTTATGGTATCTGTTCCGTTAATAACATCAGGAAGGTTGTAATCGCTGAAAGCCTGATCTGCCCTGTATTCTTCGTAATATCCCTTGCCTCTTGTGAGGAACGCGGCGATATTATAACTGAACAAAGAATTGATTTTGTGGTTGTAAAAAAGCTGGTAATGGGTTTGAGTATAATTATCAGTTTCATTCGCATAGGGCGCTCCCGGCTTTTCAGTTCCTGCCGGGTTATACGTGCGGTCGCTGTCAAGAAAACTTTCGGGTACGCCATACCATGCCTGGTATGTCTTTTCTTTTCCACTGATTAAATTGAAACGCAAAGAACTTTTATCATTGATATACGCTGCACTAAAATAGAGTGATTTTAAATTGGAAGTCGCGCGATCAATATATCCGTCGCTGGAAATCCTGGAAACTCTGGCGTCAATTAAAAAATGATTTGCCACTAAACCAGTACCTACTTTTAGCGTATTTTTCCAGGTATTAAATGAGCCAAAACTGTTGTTTAATTCGAGGTATTTTTCTTTATTTACCTCGTTGGTAGAAAGATTAATGGTCGCTCCAAAAGATCCGGCGCCATTGGAAGAAGTGCCCACACCGCGTTGTATCTGGATGGAATTTAAAGAGGATGCCACATCAGGCAAATCAACAAAAAAAGTTCCCTGGCTTTCTGCGTCATTATAAGGAATTCCATTAAGTGTAACATTGATTCTGGATGCATCTGTACCACGAATATGAATGCCGGTATAACCCACCCCATTTCCCGCATCAGAGTTTACCACAACCGATGGCGTTTGATTTAAAAGAAACGGAAGATCCTGACCAAAGTTTACATTCGCAATTTGTTCTTTACTGAGATTTGTTTTGGTAAAAGGCGCTTTATCCGCCGCTCTTATCGAAGTAATTTCGATGTTTTCCAACATAAGCGTATCGCCCAATTTATGCCGGGAAGTATCCTGAGCATTTGTGCTTAAAACTAAATTAACTGCCAAAAAAATTAATAGAACTTTTTTCATGTTTGTATTTTTTTAGATCAGTACAATGCATGAAAAAGAAGGCGGGTAAAGGTTTTGTCCTCCCTTCGCAGGCATTATCCTGATCAGGTCTGCGGGTATTTTCTCAGCAATCGCGTCAATTGACGAAATGCACCCCGGTATTTTATTTTTGAAATGCAAAGATAATAAACATGAAATTGGTTTATAAAACAATTTTAAGTAAAATAAAAAAACTGATCTGAATCCATTGGCTCTCGCAGAGCCATAAGCTCGAAGCATTTTGTAACAACGGATTTCAATCCGTTGCCATAACCTGTATGAACGTTGTAACTTTTCCGCTTTAATTACGTTACACCAAAAAACAACTTTATGAAATCTATTTTATTGCTCCTTTTTACTGTATTTTCCATTCAATCATTTGGACAAACTATCATCAACGATAAAAATGCTGAGGTCAGGAATGTAGGCTCTTTTTCTGCCATAAAAGCTTCAGGCGGTATTGATATTTATTTGTCGCAAAGTGATGATTATGCTCTTGCAGTAAGCGCTTCTGAAGAAAAATATCGCGATGCAATAAAGACGGAAGTACAAAATGGTGTTTTAAACATTTCATATAACGGTAGCGCCATAAGATTTAATTCTAACCTCAGATTGCGTGCCTATATTTCTTTTAGAACGCTTGAAAGCCTTGAAGCTTCAGGTGCCTGCGATTTTATTATTAATGGAAATTTCAAAGGAAATAGTCTTAGAATTAAACTTTCCGGTGCCTCTGATGTGAAAGGTAAAATTAATTTTGAAAATTTAGACCTAAATCTCAGTGGCGCATCAACTTTAAAAGTATATGGAAACGTAACAAATTTAAAGATTAATGCAAGCGGAGCAAGCGATGTAAAAAATTATGAACTGGTTGCAGATAATTGTGTAGCAGATATTTCCGGTGCGAGTGATATCAAAATCACCGTCAACAAATCGTTGAATGCAAGGGCAAGTGGAGCGAGCTCATTAAATTACAAAGGCAATCCGGACAAAAAGGATGTGACTGCAACTGGTGCCAGCAGTGTATCTCAACGGAATTAAAAATAATTGCCTCGTTATTTCCAAAATTTTATGATTTACTAAATTATATAAATTTGGTTGCAAGATATTAACCCGTTACATTTGCACTCCTAAATCGCGAAGTAGAGCAGCGGTAGCTCGTCGGGCTCATAACCCGAAGGTCGGAGGTTCGAACCCTCCCTTCGCAACATTTTAAAACCCTTATTACATAAGGGTTTTTCTTTTTTTAAATCTTTCTTGTCCTGTATTTTGGATTTTATACCTTCTCCAGATTTTTATACCCCGTTTATACTGCCAACAAGATCGCTACATAGTGACAAATAGCAGCAGATAATACAAAAAAATGCCATAGCGCATGATTATAAGGATATTTTTCCCACAGGTAAAAGATAACACCTATCAGATATAGTGCACCTCCAATAACAATCATGACCATTACATCTCCGGGAATATGGATGAAAAAAGTACGCCCGCCTACTACGAGAATACATCCCATAGCTATGTAAACAATTGTTGAAATAATGTTCCATTTGCCGGTAAAAAATATCTTGAAAATAATTCCTAAGGCGGTGAGTCCCCACAATACAATTAGCAAGGTAATGCCAAAAGAATTGTTCATGTAGATTAAAAGAAATGGCGTGTACGTGCCTGATATAAGGAAATAAATACTAATATGGTCCAGGATTTCAAATACGCGTTTTACCTGTGGATGTTGAAACCCATGGTAAAGAGTGGAAAATGTGAAGAGTTGTAAAAAAAGTGATGTTCTTAATCCATAAATCCTGGAGTTTTAAATCTACACTTTTGCCATGAACGCCCACATTGGCGATATGTCCGCCCGGACGAACCACATTCTGACAAATATCAAAAGTAGCAGGTATTCCAACTGCTTCAATCGGTACATCGACGCCGTCTTTTGATTCAGATAAAATTCTTTTTACAGCGTCTTCTTTTGCTGAATTAATAATGTCAGTAGCGCCGAATTTCTTAGCCATTTTCAGACGATTCTCATCAACGTCAATCATATAAATTTTTGCAGGGGAATAGAATTGGGAAGTAAGCAAAACAGACATTCCAATGGGCCCTGCTCCAACAATCGCAATCGTATCGCCTGGCTTTACATTTCCGTTCAGCACACTAATTTCATCGCCGGTAGGTAATATATCACTTCACATTACCAAAGGTTCTTCATCCGATCCTTTGGAATATGATGCAGATTGTTATCTGCATGTGGAATGCGCACATATTCTGCCTGAGTTCCATTTATCAAATGTCAAGAATTCAGCCTCCATCTTCACAATGAGAATACATTTGTTTTTTGCAATATTCGCAAGTGCCATCAGAGGTGATACAGGAAATGATTACATGATCGCCTTTATTAAAATTTCTTACACCTTTTCCCACTTCTTCAATCACGCCGACTACCTTATGACCCATTGTGGTGCCATGTTTGCACGAAGGTGTCTTTCCATGTAGAATTCCGAGATATGTTCCGCAAATAGTGGTTTTAATAATTTTCACTCGCGCATCAGTTGGTTTTTCAATAACTGGCTTAGGAATATCTTTCAATTCTATTTTTCCGGGACCGCCATAGACGAGTCCTTTCATTGTTGTTTTCATGATTGATGATAATCATACCAAATTTCCAAATCCGCAATACTCGCTATACCTTGTCAAATTTAGCTTTTCCTTAAGTTGGCTAACACTTGGTAAAATGCGAAACTGTTCTGAAAAATATTTCCTCAACATGATATACAAATTTTCCCGTTACCATTTGAGATATTTAGAAAGGCCGATTTTTTTTTCTATTTGTTACTATTGCAGTCTTGTTTGATAAACCGGAATTATCATCAAGTTAGAATAAACCAAATAGATCACCTGTCATGAACTTTGATAACCTGGAATTATTCTTTCAGTTTACCCTTATCTATATCATCGGATAGAAGCTCATTTTCATCCCATTTCCGGATTTTAGTAAATGGTAATTTCCAAAGATTGATAATTGTTAATTCATTCTTATCCTGGTAAACCGGCACGCCTATAACAATTTCCTGCTGGCGAATGTTTAATCTTATTGTGTTATGAATTCTGTCCCAAAAAGAAAAAATAATAGAAAAGTTGCTGTCTGTTTCTCTTTTTTTGATGCTATGATGAATGCCATGCATTCGTGGAGTTACTAAAATTGTATTTAATATTTTTTCAAAG
>JAHEZB010000275.1 GCA_023251285.1 Chitinophagaceae bacterium
GGCGCAGTAAAATTGATATTTTTCTTTATTGAATAAACGGCACAATACTTTGATCGTATCTAAAAACATTGCCGGGATCGTACTTACTTTTTACTTTTTGTAAACGAGGATAATTTTCTCCATAATAGGCGTTTTGCCAGTTTTTGAAATTGACGTCGGGATAATTTCTATATTGTTGTTTTATTCCATTTGCATAAAATATTTGCTGTACTTCTTCAAATGCTGTTACCATTTTATCTGTCTGTGATTCTTGCCGCCAGTATGTTTGTAATTCTGACAAATAATTCTGTCCACGATGAGAATAGGAAGAGGCATTTGCAAAAACAGGATTATTTATTTCCCCACCAACAGTATTTACCTGGTAAATCATATCCCCGGTGGAAGTAACTTTCTTCAAAACATCTTCGATAAAATTGCTGATTTCCTCAAAGTTTTTGTACAGTCCTGCAGAAGCGTTTTTGAAATAAAGCGGCTTTTTTTCTCCGTAAAAAACTTGCACTGCTTTTGCCAAAGGAATAGGTTTACCTGCGATTGTTTTATCAACTAAGGAAGATAATTGAGCAACTATTTTTTGAGTTTCGGAATTTTGTTTTTCAATGTTAGTAAGTAAAATGTAAAGAGATGCTCCATTAAGCACAAACGCTGAAAAGCAGGAAGGTGGCAGGTTTGCAGTTACGGAAAACCATTGTTTAAGCACCTGTCTTGCTTTTTGAGCATCGATGTGTGCTATTTTAAACCGATGACTTTGCAAAAAATCCGGTGCTGTATTTAGAGAAAATTTCAAAGAAGTAATCACTCCAAAATTACCGTTTCCTCCACCTTTGCAGGCCCATAATAATTCCGGGTCATCTTTTGAATTAATAATATTTCCTTTACCATCAACCATTGTTATCGACTGCAAACTATCACAGGTTAATCCAAATTTCCTGCTGAATAATCCATAACCTCCTCCAAGAGTTAATCCTCCGATTCCAACATTTCCACATGAACCGGCAGGAATTATTTTATTTTTTGGAAGAATGATGTCGTACAATTGCGAAAGAATGCAACCTGGTTCTATAATCACTGTATTTTCATTTTCCCAGCTTACCTGGTTCATTGTTGAAAGGTCGATTACCAGTCCATCATCGTTGCAAGAAAATCCTTCGAAAGAATGGCCACCGCTTCTAATACTGATGGGCAATTTATTTTCAATGCCATAAGTTACTGCCTGCGCCACTTCTTCTTGGCTTTTGCATAATGCAATCACAGCCGGATATTTGTTGATGCGTTTGTTGAATCCATTTCGGAGCGTGTCATATCCTTCATCTCCTTTTTTATACAGTTTAAAAGTTGGTGCATTTGTTTTTGTACTTGGATTTTGCGCAATTGAATCTTTAAGAATTGTATCTTTTGTTGCTCCGGGAGTATTTTCTGCTTTATTATTTCCTAACCCACATGAATTAACATAAACGGCAGCGCTACTAAACAGTGAAAGCTTAATGAATTGGTGGCGTTTTATTTTTCCCATCAGAGCATAAAATATCTTTTGCAAAAGAGGTTATAATTCTTTCATCATCCAAACGTCGCAACCTGTATGGCCACTGTTTCCCAGGGGTGCGCCGATTTTTTCAAAGCCATTTTTCTCGTACATGGCAATTGCATTTTTTAGTTCCGGCATGGATTCAAGATACATTTTCTCATAACCTTTTTTCTTTGCCTCCTGCATGCATTTCTGCAAAAGCGTTTGTCCATAACCGTTATGGCGGTATTTTTTTGAAACGTACAATTTTACCAATTCGCACATGTCTTCGGGCAGCGCTTGGGTTGGATAAAATCCGCAACCTCCTGCTATTTCATTATCGATCTCAACGACGAAATATGCGGATCGGTTTTCAGTAAAGACATCACTCAAATGATCGGTAGTTTCATCAAAATAAACAGTGCCGGGTTTTGCTGCATTAAATTCCAATAGCGAATTGCGAATGATGGCAGCCATTGCGGCATTATCATCCGTAACAATTTTTCTGATAAGCATTTTATTAATAAAAAATTATTGTTTTTTGCTGTTATTCTCTTTTATAGAAACTCCACGATCATATTGGCAGCATTCGTCAAGTTTGTTATAAGCGCTATCGCTCGCCTTAAAATCCTGTGTATCATATCCCGCTGCTGCTACAGCGGTTTGTATTTTACCAGAGTTGGTAACCGCTGGGTCATAACTTATTTGTAAAAATTTAGTTTTCTTGTCCCAGTTTGCGGCAGTTGCACCTGCTTCAAGTGCACTCTTTTCGATGTGTTTTTTGCACATTCCACAGTTGCCATTTACTTTAATCGTTTCTGATTTTGCCGTTTGTGCAGAGCAGAATTGAAAGGAAAGAAAGCTGAAAAATAGTATGCTGAAAAATTTACTCATTTTCATGTGTTTTAATTTTAATTAAATTCAAATTTACTGATAAAATATTAAGACACGATTCTGTCAATTGTTAATAACGGAATAAAAACAGCTTCAATAAACAGGTAAATAGTTCAAAGTATCAATTTGTTAATCGCAGGAAATGGTCAAGTCGTTCTTTTTGTTTTAAATGATGCCGCAAATGCATTTCTGCAAACTGTAACCATTCGCTCGCATTCAAATATCCTAATCCGGGATGTTTTGTTTTGCCATGAAATGCACTTTTCAAAATGCCCGCGTTCACTTCATTAAAGGAATCTTTCAAATCTTTTAAGGAACGCAGTAGTTGCGTTTTACTTTTAGGCTGTTGAACTAGCAAATTAGAAGCCGGCCCTTCAATAATTTCGTCAGGAAATGAATTTCTTAAAAACATCATTTTGCCATTCGGTGCGGCTTCTTCAGTTGAATTTTCATTACCACCAATGCAAATTTTTATTTGCTGCAGATAGAAATTCGTTTCTGCTATTAGATGCATAATTACTTGTCCAAGTGACCAGCTTTTTGGTGAAGATTTATCGCAAATTTGAGAAAAGCTGTAACCTTCCAATTCGGTTATCCAGGTATCAATCGTACGGTTAAAGTCTTCTATCTTCATGACATACTTTTGTCTTCAGCTAATTTACAAACCCCCATTTAACTCCGAACCGGATAACTAATCCTGGCGTAGGATAGAGAGGCGCTGCAAAATTATTATTGGTAAAAGTAAGTCCTTGTTGAATATTAAATGTATTGAGGTTTTCGGCTTTGAAGAATGCCGTAAATGATTTTATTCTAAAATTGAAGAAGAGATTTAGCTGCGGAAGATTGTTAATCACAACGCTGTCCTGTGGAAAAAATTTTCCCATTACAGGCGAATAATTATCCGCCTTGTAAGGCGTGTTGTATTTTACGTCAATACCGGTGCTAAGGTTTAAATTTTTAAAATAATTCCCTTCAAAAGCAAGCCGTTGTCTTGTGTAGAACAGCGGAACATGAATGGGATTATTTCCGGTGGTTTGCTGAATAATAAAGTCACTGTATAAATTCAAATGCCTTGCCATTTTTGTTTTTGCCGAAGCCGTAATCTGTGTGAGATTTACCAAACCATTAAACTGATCTGTTTGATAAAAATTTTTAAAATAAGTGTAATTGGTAATCGAAATATTTCGGGCCATCAATGTAAAGCGCCGGTTAATGGCAGTGGCAGTTAATACCGTTATGTTTTCTTTATTGGTCTTTAAATTATTACCAAAGTTGAAGGATGAATTTCCTTCATAAATGTAAGAAGGAGAGCGGTTCACATTTTGAAAACTGATTTGTACATCTCCCAATTTTTGATTCAACGTTCGTGCCACAGATGCGTAAACATTAAAGTCTGCGGCATTTAGACCAGTTGCATAAAACTCCCCATTCAACACCCCATCCCATTTTTTATTCCTGGTTTTATTTCTGTATTCCCCATGTAATACAACGTTATAAAAGTTCTTTTTTCCAGAATAAAAATATCCGGAAAAATTTTCCAGGCGCATTCCTGCTTCTATATATTGACCCAGGTTTTTCGTTTCCGGAAATTGACGGATGGCAAAATCATTTGAAACAAACTTCCACTTATCTTTTACAGAAAAATTTAATCCATAAGTGGGATGAAGTGAGGTATCATAATTCTGTCGCAAGAAGGCTGAGTCGGCTTGAGCGAGGTATGGATTGCTTAAGGTATCTCTGAATTCATAAGATGAGGAAGAATAATTTAAGGTATGTTGAAAACGCAGCTTTGGATAAAATAAATATTCCGTGGTGCTGTCGTTGATAATGATAGAATCTTTTTTTCCGATGTCATAACTCTGCCTGAAAAAAACGGTGAAATCGTGGTAGAGATTGCCGGTACTGATCTTCGTAGAAAATATATTCTGGCTCAATGAATCGCTTCCCAGGTGAACCGGAATCGTCATTCTTCTTTTGCGATTTGGATCCAAAAGAAATGAATCATTTACAATGCCGCCATTCTCCGATGAGCCAAGTTTATTTCCCATTAAAACAAAATAAGCAGAATACCTTTTTCTCTTGCCCTCGTAATGGCTAAACAACCGGTAGTTATTATGATTGGTATTTTGTGTTTGAAAAAATCCGGGAGAAGAAATCAGACGATAATCGATGCCCACGTTCCAGTTAGGCTTAATATTCTGTGTTTGTA
>JAHEZB010000276.1 GCA_023251285.1 Chitinophagaceae bacterium
ACAATTCGCCTGAAAATGGTATCAATTTTTACCGGTTAAAACAAGTAACTGTTGATGGAAAAATTACCTATTCGTCAATAGTAACGGTAAATTTTGATGTTAGAAAACTGAAAATTTTCCCTAATCCTGCAAGGGATAAAATTTACATCCAGAATAATGACAACTTTAGTAATGGAGAAAATATAAAGATCCAAGTGATGGATTTTTCTGGCAAAGTAGTTTATCAGCAAATTTTTAAAACAAAAGGTGTAAACATTATTACCTTAAATATCCCTCAACAAATAGCTAATGGAATGTACATCATTACCACAATTAACTCAAAGGAAGAAAAACAAGGAAATACGATTTTTATAAACAGATAAAAAGTTCGCAAACGGGAAAAAGAGCAATAACGTTCATGTACTGCTCTACTGTGGCATTATGAGATTACCCGATTTGTTTCATTAAACTATCCATTCTTTTCCTGGATTTGTTAAACACCATTATCCCGTTTTTGACGCCTTTACGTTTTTGTTTTTTTTCTTCTTCCGGCAAATGATTTGTGGCCTGGCATTCGGCAGAACAGCAGCCTTCATATTTTACTGCACATGCATCACATTGAATGAAAAGCAGGTGGCAGCCTTCATTTGCACAGTTCGTATGACTGTCACATGGAGCGCCACATTGATGGCACCGGCTGATTATTTCATCTCCGATCTTTTCTCCCAGCCTGCCGTCAAAAACGAAATTTTTTCCCAGGAATTTATTTGGTAAATGTTCTTCCTTTACTTTGTTGGCATATTGGATAATGCCTCCTTCCAGGTGATACACATTTTTGAAGCCATTGTGAAGCATATATGCACTTGCCTTCTCACAACGAATACCACCGGTGCAATACATAATGATATTCTTATCTTTTTTTTCCTGCAACATATTTACAGCCATTGGCAGTTGCTCTCTAAAAGTTTCGGACGGAACCTCTATCGCATTTTCAAAATGTCCTACTTCATATTCATAATGATTGCGCATATCTACTACAATAGTTTCAGGATCTGCTGTCAGCTTATTAAAAGAATCTGGATCAACATACTTGCCTTTTTTGCGCATATCAAAATTAGAGTCCTCTATTCCATCTGCAACAATTTTATTTCGAACTTTTACTTTCAATACCCAAAAACTCTTACCATCGTCATCAACGGCAATATTTAAGCGTACATCTCGTAAGTAAGAAATCGTTTCCAAATACTGCTTAAAGTTTTTAAATTCAGACTCGGGGATACTCATTTGTGCATTAATTCCTTCACCAGCCACGTAAATACGGCCAAAAACCTTTAAATCATTCAGATTTTTATAAAATTCATCGCGAAAAATAGTGGGACTTTCTATAAATGCATACTTATAAAATGACAAGGTAATGCGGGGTTCCTTTTCCTCAAACAACAGTTTTTTCAGTTCTTTTTGAGAAACACGGTTGTGTAATAAAGCCATAACTTTTCCTTTCCAGCCGGGGTTTCCAGAGACATTTACAGTATGAATCAGGCCTTTTCCAAGGCGGCTAAAAAACCATTTGCAAAGATAAAGCTTTAAGGAAATTTAAAAACAGGTATGGGTTTTGATTTATGGGCAATAATTATTAATTTTTTATTAATTAAAATCAACTTTATGAAAAAAACAATCATTTTTGCTGCAACGTTATTTTTTATGTTTTCGGCAAAAGCTCAATCAACGCATTTTGGGATCAAAGGAGGTCTAAATGCATCATCTTTAAATTCCAGTCCTTCTATTTCTGATATGCAAACTAAAATTGGATTGAATGCAGGTTTCCTGGCTCATATTCATACAGCAAGCGAACTATGGGCGATTCAGCCGGAGGTTTATTATTCTTCTGAAGGTGCAAAAAGCAAATCCAACAGCGCTGATAAAATGGAACTCGGTTATATCAATGTTCCGGTACTGGTACAATACATGTTCGGCAATGGCTTCCGTGTAGAAGCAGGTCCTCAGGTTGGATTTTTGATGAATGCAAAGGCAAAACAAGGCGGCACTTCAACTGATATCAAAAACGATTTGAAAAGCGCCGTATTTTCAATTCCGGTAGGATTAGGTTATCTTACTTCAAGCGGACTCGGCTTTGACGCAAGATATAATTTTGGAATCAGCAACATCTATAAAGACAACACTTCTAAAGTTCACAGTAACGTATTTCAGTTTGATATTTTTTATCAATTCAGCGGCCGAAAAGTTATCAGGTGATAAATTCACCTTGATTCGACAAAATAAAATAACATTAAAAAAAACTCCGGGAATTTCCGGAGTTTTTTTTACAATCGGAAAATAAGAATTGTTATTATTTATTGCTTTGTTGCGCAACTTGTAATTCGGATTCCTATTTACTCAAATGCATACTTCTTTCGCGGTACAACTGCCTGAAATAAGGGTCGCGTAAATCTTTTATGAAACGGATTGCTTCCCCGGTACTTTTCATTTCGGGTCCAAGCTCTTTATTTACATTCGGAAATTTATTAAAAGAAAATACCGGTTCTTTGATAGCAAAACCCTTCAGTTTTTTCTCAAAAGTAAAATCTTTCAATTTTGCCTCTCCCAACATTATTTTCGTAGCAATATTCAGATACGGAATCTGGTATGCTTTTGCAATAAAAGGCGTTGTTCTGGATGCCCGCGGATTTGCTTCGATAACATAAACAATTCCATCTTTTATCGCAAACTGGATATTGATGAGTCCTTTGATTTGCAAAGCGCGTGCAATTTTTTCAGCATATTCTTCCATCGTCTGCACAATCAGCGGTGATAAATTAAACTGAGGCAAAACGGCATTGCTATCGCCGCTATGAATTCCCGCCGGTTCTATGTGTTCCATCAGTTTCTGCTTCCTGGCAACGGTCAAGAAACTGATCAATCAAAATTTTATTGCCAGGCAAATGTTTTAACAGACTTAAAACGCCATTTTCCAATTCTTCATCATTCAATACGATCCGCATTCTTTGTCCTCCTAAAACATAACTTGGGCGCACTAAAACCGGGTAACCAACCTCATGTGCGATTTCAATCGCTTCATCAGCGTCATGAGCAGTTCCATATCTTGGATAAGGTATTTCCAGTTCTTTAAGCATATCGCTAAAACGGCCACGATCTTCAGCAATATCCATGTTATCGAAAGAAGTTCCTATAATTTTAATGCCTTTTTCATCTAATCTTCGTGCGAGTTTTAAAGCAGTTTGTCCACCAAGTTGTACAATCACCCCATACGGTTTTTCCAGCTCGATGATTTCCCAGATGTGTTCCCAAAAAACGGGTTCAAAATACAATTTATCGGCAATATCAAAGTCAGTAGAAACCGTTTCCGGATTGCAATTGATCATAATAGCTTCCATCCCGCATTCCTTTATTGCCAGCAGACCGTGCACGCAGCAATAATCAAATTCAATTCCCTGGCCAATACGGTTTGGACCACTGCCGAGTACAATAATTTTCTTCTTTTCAGAAGGAATGGATTCGTTGTAGATAATGTTAGAGTTCATTAGTTGATTTTAGAACGATGTGATATAGCTCATTACTTATCCAAAAATTATTTTCAATTAATTGGTCTAGTAATTTTTTAACTGATAAAATAAGATGATTTTCTTTCGCAATTTTTAATATTCCCAATAAGCCGATGGTTGTAATTCCTAATTCTTTTGCAAGAACACTTCCCTTTCTCTCATCTATCAAAAGACGGTCTGCTTTCAGGTAAATTGCAAGGTCAATAGCTTCAGCTTCACCAGGATCTATGTTTTTAGGAGGTAATAACGAAATGTTTTTAGTAAAATCCGTTTTTGAAACTATCCATTCCCGGGATTTGAAATAACTCAAATCCTTGCCGCTTTTTTCTAGAGCTAAAATTTCGTTATAAACAGCAAGAGGAATAAATATCTGCGAGTAAATTTTTTGCAATAAGTCAAGTTCATTTATAATTAATAAGTTTGAAATGCAGGAAGTGTCACTCACCACAATCATTTTCCAAATTTTTTTATCGTTTCCAAGTCATCTAAAAACGCTTCTTCAGAAAAAATAGATATTTCCCGTTTCCCCAGTTCTTTTACAAAATCCATCCAGGGCATTCCCGCAAACTCAGCCGCCACATAAAAAGAATAATCTGCTTTTTCATAAAGCATAATAGCGATTTCCAGCCTGATTTCTTTTTCCTGTTCTTCTGATAACTGAAGATTATTATTATCAATAGTAATCATAAAATTGATTTGAAGAAAAACTACTAACTACTCAAAGGTACTATAAAAATAAGGCGTCTTCGCTTCAAACTCTGCACTGCAGGTATCTACCATTTTATAAACTCTGCTGATCCCCAGGGCTTTTCTTTTTTCATAAATATCTTCGTCTGTACTTCCATCTTTCATGATCCTGGCTATTTGCTCGTCCCCAAAACCCAGTTGCTTTGCTTCTTTCAAAAGTTCGGACGAAAGCGTTTCTAAAGTAACTTCCGCAATCGCCTTTTCACAGTTGCAAATCTTCTGGATCTGGTAAATAAACCAACGATCAATGTTTGTTGATTCACAAATTCTTTTTACACTTACTCCTAACATCAGCGCATCTTTTATTCTGAAAATGC
>JAHEZB010000277.1 GCA_023251285.1 Chitinophagaceae bacterium
CATTACATTACGACAGCGGAAAAAAAGCCAGATTGGGAAGACATGAAAAAAACACTTCCTCCTGGAACTTCCAGGCCGCCGGATAGTTTGCTGGTAGCAGCTTCGCTTGTTGTTCATCAAACTTCAGGTCCTGTGGATTTGAATGATTACAGCCAATGGTGGAGCTGGGTAAAAGGTGCAGACTGGAAACATCCTGAAGGCCCGGGAAGTAACATTGAAGGAAAAGAAAATTATCCCGTCGTTCAGGTAAGCTGGTATGATGCAATGGCATATTGCAAATGGGCAGGAAAACGTTTGCCGACAGAAGCGGAATGGGAATTTGCAGCGAGAGGAGGACTCGAAAATCAAATTTATCCCTGGGGAAATGAACCGATAAATGAAGGCAAACAAAAAGCAAATTCATGGGGCGGAAAGTTTCCTTATTACAATGACGATAAAGATGGCTTTGTAAAGCTGGCACCAATAAAATCGTTTATGCCCAACCGTTACGGGCTTTATGACATGGCCGGAAATGTTTGGGAATGGTGCAGCGATTGGTATGATGCAGCGTATTATAAATCTTTTGCAAACACCGTGGCAATCAATCCAAAAGGTCCTGCAAAAAGCAATGATCCAATGGGACCGTATACACCTAAAAGAAGTTTACGCGGCGGAAGTTTTTTATGCAATGATAGTTATTGCAGCGGCTATCGTGTGGCCCGTCGTATGAAAAGCAGCCCCGATACTGGTTTGGAGCATACAGGTTTTCGTTGTGTGAAAGATGAATAAAACCGTGAAAATCGTAAATAAACTTTCTCCACTTAAAAGATGTTTTTTTAATGAATCAATCTAAAAGGAAATATAGCAGGAATACCATACAATCTTTAATAACCTTTGTGCTGTTTAGTTTGATCAGTATAAACTTGTCAGCCCAAATTACATATCCTGTCTATCCGGACAGTTTGTTTTCTACTTACTACCAGCAAAAAGCATCGTTTGCTGCAAGTCTTCCTGTGTCAAAAGATGATATTGTTTTTATTGGAAACAGCATTACTGATGGAGCTGTTTGGAGCGAATTATTTAACGATGTTGATCTGAAATCACGAGGATTCAGTGGCGATGTTACTGCGGGGCTGATCCATCGTTTTGCCGATATTGTTCGCAGGAAACCTGCGAAGATTTTCATGATGATTGGAACAAATGACCTGGCCCGCGGAATTGCAGTGGACAGCATTCTGAAAAATATTTTGATCATGGCAGATTATCTCAGACAGGAATCACCCGCTACTGCTCTATATGTTCAGAGTATTTTGCCGGTAAATGATGTATTTGGAAAATTTCCGACACATACCAAAAATGGGGAAAAGATAAACGCGTTGAATAAACTGCTTGAAAAAGAATCTTCGTCTCACCATTACCGTTATATCAATCTGCACGATTATTTTACCGACAGCAATGGAAAGATGAATACGGTGTATTCCAATGATGGCCTGCATTTGCTCGGGACAGGTTATGCACTTTGGAAGCATTTGATTTACCCGTATGTTTATAATCTGAATGAAAAACCTTCGCTCATTCCATTGCCACAATCTTTAAAATGGAATGATGGGAACTTTCCATTGTATGCCTGTAAAACGATTTTGGTAAAAGATAAATCATTGCAAAAAGAAGCGCAATTGCTGCAACACAAAATTGAAGCGAAAGGCTGGAAAGTGAATATTGTAAATCAAGTGACCAATAAAGATCCATATATAGAATTAAAATTTGAAAAAGTAAACGCACCGCAATTAAACGACGAAGCTTATACGCTAAACGTGAGCGGTAATAAAGTATCTCTGAGCGCTAATATTCGGCAAGGAATTTTTTATGCCATACAAACTTTTGAACAATTAATGCGCGATGGCGAAATGATTGATAACTGTGAAATTAAAGACTGGCCTGCATTTTCATGGCGCGGATACATGGTGGATGTGGGAAGGAATTATGAACCGATGGACCTGTTGAAACAGCAAATTGATGAGATGGCTTTTTACAAGCTCAATATTTTTCATTTTCATTTTACAGAAGATATTGCCTGGCGTTTGCAAAGTAAATTGTATCCTCAACTGACAACACCTGAAAATATGCTTCGCGACAAGGGGCAGTATTACACGGAGGAAAACATGAAAGAACTGATCACTTATTGCAAAGAAAGGTACATTACACTTGTACCGGAAATAGATATGCCGGGCCATAGTGATGCGTTTAAAAGAGCGATGCACACTGACATGCAGAGCGATTCAGGCACGGCTATTCTCAAAAATATTTTGAAAGAATTTTGCACCACTTATGACCTTCCTTATTTTCATATTGGCGGTGATGAAGTAAAGATTCATAACAAAAATTTCATACCAGAGCTAACTAAATACATGGAAAGTTTCGGTAAAAAAACAATCGGCTGGGAGCCGGGTGGGAACTTTTTACCGGAAACGATGCGCCAGTTGTGGATGGATGATAACGGAACAAAAGGTGCAAGCTCTGATATCAAATTTATAGATTCGCGCCATCTTTATCTCAATCATATCGATCCGCTGGAAACGCCGGTAACTCTTTTTTTCAGGCAAATCGGCAATGTTGATAAAGAAAATAAAAATATCAAAGGAGCCACCTTATGTTTATGGCCTGACAGGAGGGTAGCGGATAAGAATAAAATTTTTAAAGAGAATTCAGTTTATCCCGGAATGATTTCGTTTGCCGAAAGAACCTGGCGTGGTGGTGGAATTCGTGGATGGATCAGCAATGTGAAACCTGGTGATGAAGAGAACGAGTTTTCAGAATTTGAACAAAGATTATTGGATCATAAAGAAGAATATTTTCAAAAACTTCCATTCCCATATCACCGGCAAATGAACATGCATTGGGATTTATTTGGCCCTTATAAAAACGGCGGTGATCTTTCTAAATCGTTTGCTCCTGAAAATAAAAACTTTTTGGAGTCGGCATCTTTAAAAGCAATAGGTGGCACGGTTGTATTAAGGCATTGGTGGTACCCATTGATTCGTGGTGTAATTGAAAATCCTTCTGAAAATACTACCTGGTATGCAACCACAAAAATCTGGAGTGATGAAGATACAACCGGTGATTTCTGGATTGGCTTTAATGACCTTTCCCGCTCGCCTGCAACCGATACTCCTGATGAAGGCACGTGGAATGATTTGCAAAGTAAAGTTTGGGTAAATGGAACCTTGATTCCGCCGCCACATTGGGAATATGCAGGCCAAAAAGGCAATTCGGAAATTCCATTGACAGATGAAGGATATTCTTACCGGAAACCGACAAGAATAGTTTTGCATAAAGGCTGGAATGATGTTTGGATAAAAGCGCCTGTTGGTAGTTTTAAAGGAAAAGACTGGCAGAATCCGGTGAAGTGGGAGTTTACTTTTTTACAAATAACAAATTGATAACTATCTTTCAGCAAACAAAGAAATAAGCAAGATTTATATCTTTGATTTTTATTTTTCTAAAATTAAAATAATCGGTTTAAGACGTTGTTACAGGAATTGAATATTGGTAAATTAATTTTTAAATTATATTTGAAAAAAATATAAATAAATATCGAATGAAAAACATTTTTTTCCTCCTTACACTTGCTGCTTTTACGTTCACTTCTTCAACGGCGCAAAAAGTAAACATTACCGGAACGATGCACTTTTCCGAGCCTGTGCAAATGGTATATTTAACTTTCAGAGCCGGCGATGAAAGAATTACGGATAGCACGAAATTGAATAATGACAAATTTCATTTTACTGAAAAGATCAGCGAACCTACGTTTGCGAGTTTAATGGTACGTTTTGCTTCAAATGCTGATGAACAAAGGCCGCATATGGAAAGAACAGAATTATTTATAGAACCGGGAACGATGAATATCGCGATCAGGGATTCATTGCCTCTTGCTAAAATAAGTGGTTCCAAATCCCAAAAAGCTTTTGAAGCATTGGGAAAATTAGAAAAACCATATAATCAGCAAGAGGAAGCTTTGAGCAATGAATACAGGCAGTATTATACTTCAAAAGACACTGCAGGAATGAAAAATGTGGAAGAAGAATTTGATAAGATTTCAAAAGAAAAAGATGAAAAAGTCTATCGCCAATATTTGAAGCAAAATCCAAATTCACCCATTGCTTTGTACGTTTTGGAACAGTATGCGGGATACGATATTGATGCAAATAAAGTAGAGCCGCTATTTAAAAAATTACCCGCCACCACCCGTAATCTTCCTCCCGGAATTGCATTTAAAAAAAGAATTGAGACAGCAAAAAAAACCGGCATAGGCGCTTATGCAATCAATTTTACACAGAACGATACACTGGAAAAACCGGTTTCTCTTTCCGATTTTAAAGGTAAATATGTATTGCTTGATTTTTGGGCAAGTTGGTGCGGCCCTTGTCGTGCAGAAAATCCAAACGTAGTAAAAGCATTCAACAATTATAAGGATAGAAACTTCACTGTGCTGAGTGTTTCACTCGACAGGCCGGGCAAAAAACAATCCTGGTTAGACGCCATTCATAAAGATGGCCTGGCTTGGACACATGTAAGCGATTTAAAATTTTGGGACAATGCAGTTGCGAAAAAATATGGTATTCGC
>JAHEZB010000278.1 GCA_023251285.1 Chitinophagaceae bacterium
GCTGCTGATTTTTTCAGTTTTGGTAAATAATCACCGAAGTTCTGCAACGAGTATCCGAAAGGGAATTGAAAAATTTATACAGAAAGTGAGGGATAAATATTAATGGCCACTGTTTTTGTAGCTGATAGTCAACAACTAGTCTTAAAAAGAAGACTTAAAGAAAAGAAAAATCGTTCAAAAATATTTGTCAACCAGTATTAAAAATAATACCTTCGAGAAGCCAAACGAAACGATCTGAAGATTGAAATCAACTGAATTACATAGATTGGTAAAACGAAACCGGTGGAAACTTCTGAGAGTAAGAGGAAGCCATTACATTTATGTGAAAAATGGTCGAACTTATCCGGTTCCGTATCATGGTTCCGATGAAGTGGGCAAGGGAATTGAAAAGACAATTAAAAAAGGAATGAATTTAAAATAATAAAAACGTGAAAACGATTAAAGTAATTATCGAAAGAAGCAAAGATGCTTTTTGGGCCTATTCTGAAAATGCAATGGTTAATGGAGTTGGCGATACAATTGAAGAAGTGAAGCAATCTGTTTTAGAATGCATCGAAATACAAAAAGAGTTAGGCAATTTGAAAGCCAATGAAACTTATAATATTGTTTACAAATTTGATGCTGAAAGCCTTTTAAAGCACTATAAAGGAATATTTACAAATGCAGCATTTGAGCGACTGACGGGCATTAATCAATTGCAAATAAGCCACTATGCTACCGGATTGAAAAAGCCACGTCCGGCACAGGCAAAAAAGATTGAATCTGCCTTACACAAATTAGGTAGTGAACTTATGGCGATCGAACTATAAGCCAAAGATTTTAAGTGCATTGTTTGCAGTAAACCAGGAAGTATCTAATATTCCTATTCCTTTCTGTGTTGCCTTCACACCAAATAATCTTATTTATTAAAAAGTGAAAATTTTTGTAACTCGCGCAATTTGCTTTCATTTTCCCCAAAATAAAAAAATCAAAATCTTACCTTTGCATTTCTTAGAAAAAAGGGCGTTGGATGAATCTTGATGTGTTGATGAATAGTTATTCAAATGATCCCCGCATTTTTAAAATTGCGGATAAGATTCTATTGCCTGATCCGCAGCATATTCATCTTTCCGGCCTTCATGGCAGCGCTTCCCAGTTTATTTTTTCTGCCGTTTTTAATCTGCCGGTTTCTTCACATGCCAATCATCTGGTTATTCTGAGAGATGCGGAAGAAGCAGCATATTTTCATAATACTATTGAGAATATTACCGGCGCGCTGGATCTTTTCTATTTCCCTTCTTCGTTTAAAAACAAAAAGAATTTTCACCAGCTCAACAGCAGCCATGTGATGCTTCGCACAGAAGCGCTTACCAAAATCAGTTCGGGTGGAAATAAAAAAGTAATCGTTACTTATCCTGAAGCCATTTTTGAAAAAGTTGTTTTATCAAAAACACTTTCTCAGAACATTATTCATTTCAAACAAGGCGATACGATAAAAGTGGATGAACTGCTTCAACGCTTTGTGGATAATGGTTTTGTAAGAACGGATTTCGTTTATGAACCAGGACAGTTTGCAGTACGTGGCGGCATTCTCGATGTTTATTCTTATGGAAACGAAAAGCCTTATCGTATTGAATTATTTGGGAATGAAATTGACAGTCTGCGTTTGTTTGATCCGTTGACTCAATTGAGTGAACGCAAACTTTCTGAAGTGAGGATCATTCCGAATGTGGAAACACAGTTTTCAAGCGGTGAAAAAGTTTCTTTATTAAATTTTTTACCGGATAATACCATTATCTGGAGCGAAGACTGGGAGTTTATCAAACAAAAAATAGAACAGGAAGAAGAGGATTTGAAAGAAGCGTTGAACAAAGTGCAGAAACCAGAAGGCAAAAAGCAAAAGTCGGAAAGCAGCAGGCAGGAAGAGGAAGATGATTTGAACGAGAAGACTGACGTTTCTGAAAATGATTTTGTAGTTGCAACTGTTTTGGAAAAACAAATTGAACAGCGCCACATCATTGAATTTGGCAACAAAAAGTTTTTTTCAAAAGGAAATGAAATTGCATTTTCCATTCAGCAACAACCGGCATTCAACCGGCAATTCAAACTATTGATAGAAAATCTGAAATCCTTTGAAACAAAAAAATACAATATTTATTTGTTTGCTGAAAACCCAAAGCAATTAGAAAGATTGCATTCTATTTTTACCGACCAGGATGCTCAAATAAATTTTGTTCCGATACCGGTTTCCATTCATGAGGGTTTTATTGATCATGATTTAAAAATGGTTTGCTATACTGATCACGAAATTTTTCAACGCTATCATAAATACAGGGTCAAACAATCTTTCAGCAAAAACAAAGCGCTTACTTTAAAGATGCTGCGCGAACTGCAACCGGGCGATTATGTAACGCACATAGATCATGGAGTTGGCGTATACAGCGGGTTGCAAAAGATTGAAACGAACGGCGTAACGCAGGAAGCGGTAAGAATTATTTATAAAGACAAAGATCTTTTGTATGTAAATATTTCTTCTCTCCACAAAATAAGCAAGTACAGCGGCAAGGAAGGAACCGTTCCTAAAATGAATAAACTCGGTAGCGATGTATGGAATAAATTAAAAGATAAAACGAAGAAGCAGGTAAAAGATATTGCTACCGATTTGATAAAATTATATGCCCACAGAAAGAGCCACAAAGGCTTTGCCCATGCGCCGGATAATTATATGCAAACCGAACTGGAATCATCGTTTTTATTTGAGGATACGCCTGATCAAAGCAAAGCGGTAACAGATGTGAAAGCCGATATGGAAAAGGAATCTCCGATGGACAGATTGATTTGTGGTGACGTAGGTTTTGGCAAAACGGAAGTGGCAGTGCGCGCCGCTTTTAAAAGCAATCTAAATGGCAAACAGGCCGCTGTATTGGTTCCTACAACTATTCTTGCTTATCAGCATTATAAAACTTTCAGCGAAAGACTGAGTGATTTTCCGGTAACTGTTGATTATCTGAATCGTTTTAAATCATCAAAAGAAAAGAAAGAAACGTTACAGAAATTAGCTGACGGAAAGATAGATATTATCATAGGAACTCATGCTTTATTGGGCAAAGATGTAAAGTTTAAAGACCTTGGATTGATGGTGATTGATGAAGAGCAAAAATTTGGTGTTTCTGCCAAAGAAAAATTAAAACAAATCCGCACCACTGTAGATTCATTGACCTTAACCGCAACGCCTATTCCAAGAACTTTGCAATTCAGTTTGATGGGGGCGCGTGATCTCAGCATTATCAACACGCCACCTCCAAACCGCCAGCCGATTCAGACTGAAGTGCATGTTTTTAACCAGGATTTTATCCGCGATGCGATTTATTACGAAGTGGAAAGAGGCGGCCAGGTTTTCTTTATTCACAATCGTGTAAACGGTTTGCTCGAAATGAAAAATCTGATCCAGGGTTTATGTCCTGACCTTAGCATTGCCTATGCTCACGGACAACTGGAAGGCGCCAAACTCGAAGAAACGATTCTTGATTTTATTGATCACAAATACGATGTATTGATTTGTACAAACATCGTAGAAAGCGGCGTGGATATTCCGAATGTAAACACCATCATTGTAAATAATGCGCATCATTTTGGGTTGAGCGATTTGCATCAGCTTCGTGGAAGAGTGGGAAGAAGTAATAAGAAAGCATTTTGTTATCTACTCGCGCCACCAATGAGCACATTAACTGCCGACAGCAGGAAAAGATTGACCACATTAGAACAGTACAGTGATCTTGGAAGCGGCTTCCAGATTGCGATGCGCGATTTGGACATTCGTGGCGCGGGCAATATGCTTGGTGGGGAACAAAGCGGATTTATTGCAGAAATTGGTTTCGAAATGTATCAGAAAATCCTTGATGAAGCTGTACGTGAATTGAAGCGGAATGAATTCAGAGAAGTGTTCAGAGAAGAAATTCAAAAGCAGGATGACTACGTTTCTGATTGCACCATTGATACCGATCTGGAAATTCTTATTCCTGACGAATATGTAGAAAGCATCACTGAAAGATTGAGCCTTTATTCAAGATTAGACAACTGCGAAACAGAAAAAGAACTTGAAGATTTGCATAAAGAAATGATTGATCGTTTTGGTCCTGTTCCGCCCAAGGTCGAAGATCTTTTCACCACAGTAAGATGCCGGAAAATAGCTGTGGAACTGGGCTTTGAGAAAATCATTTTAAAAAATGAAAATCTTAAATGCTTCTTCGTTGGCAACCCGGAATCACCTTATTTCACCAGCAAAACTTTTGAAGGGATTTTACATTTTATTCAAACACAAACGAATAAAGCCAAATTAAAACAGGTTGGTAAAAACGGAATATTGGTTGTTCAGGACATTTCAACCATGAAAAATTTGTACCGGTTTTTGAAACAGATGAAAGCAAACGTATTAGCGGTAGAAGTTGCTTAATTAATTTGTTTATGCATTAGCCTTATAGATGAATCATTTTCCTGCAACACATTCTGTATCCTTTCAGCGTTTGATAATTAGTATGAAGTTTAAACTTTTTCTAAAATAAAATTCCCGTCTACACCTAGCTTTTCATGGATAGCTTTTAAAAATGTAACATCTGGCTCAC
>JAHEZB010000279.1 GCA_023251285.1 Chitinophagaceae bacterium
TTGTTTTGATACCACAAATTAAAAAACGGGTCTCCATGCCAAATAGTTGAAAATTAATGTTTAAAAAAATGTGGTACTAAAATCCGTCTATAATTTGGGAATCACATTTTCCCTTTTTACATGTTTGTTGATCATCGCCAGGAGGTCGTGAATCTTAAATGGCTTTTCAAGATAATCATCTGCACCCGCTTCTTCGGCTCCCCGCCCGATCGCAGGATTAGCGGAAAGCATTATTACGGGAACATTTTTCGTTCGTTCCTGCGACTTCAGAAAGCGGCAAATATCGAGGCCGTCAACACCGGAAAGCTGCTTGTCTAATATAAAAGCGTCAGGAAGTTCAAAACAACTATTCATCAGTTCCCCTCCATTTGAAAAAATTTCAATACGATATCCGGCGCGTTCAAAGATCAATTGAAAAACATCCTGAATTCCCGGGTCATCATCTGCAATAATAAGGTGCTGTTTCATAAGGATTTTTTACGGCGTTTGTTTGCTATAGGGTAAAATAAAATAAAATACAGAACCTTTTCCCGGTTCACTTTCTATCCAAATTTTTCCGCCGTGTCGCTGGATGATATTGAATGCAATGTATAATCCAAGCCCCATGCCCGGAAATGTATTGGCATTCGCACCGTTCACCCGAAAGAAGCGGCCGAACACTTTAGCCTGCATCTCTTTTGAAATGCCAATGCCTTCATCGTGCACTCCAACCTTTATTCCTTCGGCTGTTTCACAGCAATCAACCGTTACCTGGCCGCCATTAGGTGAATACTTTAAGGCATTAGATATTAAATTGGTAAGCACCTGCCTGATACGGTCACGGTCAGCGTATATGAATGTTTCGTTTTTACATCGAATGATAATATGGGATGAAGTAGCACCGCACTGCAAATTTTCTACGCATTCTTCTATTAATTCTCCAATTTTAAACTGTTCCAACTGCAACGCTAATCCTCCCTCAGCCAGCATGGTAGTATCAAGTAGCGAATGTACCAGCTCAATTAACCGGTCAACCTGTGCACTCAATTTTTTTATCAAAGGAGCGCCGGAGGCATAATCGCCTTCACTGCACATTTCCTGCAGAAGTTCAGTGTAAGCTTTTATACTGGTAACAGGCGTTTTTAATTCATGGCTGGCAATGCCGATGAAATCTTCCTTCTGCTGTTCAATCAATTTCTGCTGCGTCATGTCGCGGGCAACTTTTACATATCCTGTTAGTGCTGCGTCATAAATCGGCCGCATGGTACCATTCACAAAAAAAAGGGTGCCGTCTTTTCGCTGGTGCCATCGTTCATCTTCAGCTTTTCCTTCATTTTTTGCTTTTTCCATTTCTTGTTGTGGCGCACCGGCTGCTATGTCTTTATCTGTGAAAATTATGTCTGCAGGTTTTCCGATTACTTCCCGGGCAGTGTATTGAAAAATTAACTCAGCGCCCCTACTCCATCCTTCTATTATTCTTTCTGTATTCATGGTTATAATGGCGTAGTCAATGGCGCTTTCGGTCGTTATACGTAAACGTTCTTCGCTTTCACGCAAGGCTTCTTTTGCAAGAAGGCCATCCTCTATTAAGTTAAGGGCAGCGCGGCGGGCTTGTTTCAGCTCTTCATTCACTTTTTTCAGTTCTTCTATACGCGCTGCTACATCTGCATTCTTTTGCCCCTCATTTTGTAAACCTAGCCGATTATTGCCATCTGTGATACCAGCAGGCACGTAAAATAATTTCTCATTCTTTCCAGATCCAGACATTCTGTTTTTTTTATCAGTATCAAAATGAAAGCCACATTAAGAAAAATGGCCGGGACTCTTTTCTTTTTAGCTTGCCGCATCAGTTTTTTATTTCCTGCAAGCGTTCTTCGTCCCTTTCAAAATCAAGGGGATAACGCGGCGGTTCATTTAAACGTTGCATAAGCTCATTAACCTCTTTTTTCAGGTCAATCATTCTCGATTCACGGCTTACCATTGCGAGGTTAAAACGGGTCAATTCATTTACATTATCCCGTAATTGTTCTTCAGCTTGTTTTCGTCCGGTAATATCTACAAAAGTGATCACTACTCCGTTTATCCGGTCTTCAGTGGTACGATAGGGCGAAATGCGCATGAGAAAATATTTATTTTCCGGCGTTTGAACTTCCTCTTCAATGGTAATTAACTTATCAAGCACTGTTTCGGCATTATTCAATAAATTATGGTAATTAAGCTTATCCGTAATATCACTTAGCGGTCTTCCATAATCTGCAGGAATAAGATTGAAAATTTTTCTTATTGCAGGCGTAAACAATACGACACGAAAACTGCGGTCGAGGAATATAGTACCTATCTCTGTGGAGTTGATCAGGTTTTGAAGATTATTGCCGGTAAGCGTCGCCTCTTCAATTTTTACCTTCAGCTCCTGGTTTACGGTTCTCAGCTCTTCATTAATAGATTGCAGCTCTTCCTTACTTGTTTCCAATTCTTCCGCAGCAGAGCGTAGCTCTTCATTCATCGCCTGCAATTCTTCATTCGAGGCCTTCAATTCTTCTGCCTGGAATTCGTGCTGTTCCGTGGATGAACGTAATTGGGCTTTCAGCCGGGTCAGTTCTTCTTCGAGGTGCATGGCAGCGGGTGCATCGGACACAAGCAATGTTTCCTGTTCTCCATCATCAGTGGTTGGCTCAAAGAGCACGAGTATAAAGCCTCTCGCAGTATCGCCGGCACGCAATACCGGGCGCACCTGGATATTTACGGTTTCAGCATGATCATCAATATCTAATTTCAACCCTCTTGTTTCTACAGCACACTGGTGCTGCGTTGCCTGGTATAGTGCTGCGCGAAGCTCTATCCTGAGTTCCGGTCTTATTAATTTCAACAGGTTATTGGAAGGCTCCCCGCCCCTGATCTGTAAATAACGGCCTGCCCGTTCGGAAAGATGCACAATTTCGTATTCTTCGTTTATCACAAGTGAAGGCGGTGCATATTGTTCGAGTAACTGCTGGTGCAGGTCGCCAAAAGAAATGCGCTCCAATATTTTATTTTCATGCTCCTGCGCTGTCGCTAACTTTGGAGTAGTAATGTGAAAGTTGGGAATTGATTCCGGAATGGGATAGGTTCTCGGTGTTGCCTGCCTGCTTTGAAAAACATGGTTTTCGCGATTAAAGCTCGCATAAAGATCTGTGGCGCCATCAACCGATTCTGAAGAACCTAAAAACAGGAAACCACCGGGATTCAATGCAAAATGAAATGTTTCAGCAACACGTTCCTGCGCCACATTATTCAGGTAGATCATCACATTGCGGCAGGTTATCATATCAAGGTGGGAAAAGGGAGGATCTTTCAAAATGTTATGAATCGCAAACATCACCGTCTCCCTTACTTCCCGGCGAATGCGGTATTCCTCTCCTTCCTTTATAAAAAAGCGGCGCAGCCTTTCGGGTGAAACATCTGCGAGGTCGTTAATATTATAGAGACCTTCTCTTGCCTGGGCGATAGCAGCTTCATCAATGTCGGTTGCAAATATTTGAATTTTTGGAGCATCAATAAGGGAGGCGAGCTTCTCGGCGCAAAGAATAGCAATGGAGTAAGCTTCTTCGCCGGTAGCGCAACCTGCTGCCCAAATACGCAACTGGTTGTCGCCTGTTTTGCTTTTGAACAGTATAGGCAACACTTCATTTTCAATAACGTCGAAAGCTCTCTTATCGCGGAAAAAATTGGTTACCGATATCAACAGGTCTTTTAACAATGCATTGGTCTCGTCCTGGTTTTGATGCATATATTCCACATAAGAGGGCAGATCAGGCAGGTTACGAATATTAATGCGTCTTTCAATTCTCCGCAATAACGTGGGTCGTTTATAGTTAGAAAAATCATGCCCGGTGCGTATTCTTAATTCCGTAAATATTTCACGCAACGCCTGCTGCTGGTCTTGCGGGCGATGTTCTGCTTGTTCGGCAATTTGTAATCTACCCAAACTGCTTTTATACGCCATAATTTTTGCCGGCAACTCCGCTACATTCAATACTTCATCTATTAAGCCTGTGGCGATCGCATTCCTCGGCATTTCATTAAATTCTGCTTCGCGTGGGTTTTGAACAAAGGCAGCGCCGCCTTTTTCTTTTATCCTTTTAATGCCCATGGAACCGTTTGCCCCGGTGCCGGATAAAATGACTCCGATTGCTCTTGCGCCATGTTCTTCTGCAAGTGTCCTGAAAAATATGTCAACCGGTGCACGCCGATCTTCTATTTGCATATTCGGCGATACAATAATAGAACCGTCCTGCATGGTAAGGTGCTGGTTAGGCGGAACAACATATACGTGGTCAGGCTGCACTTTCTCATTTTCGTTCACCTGCTTCACAGGCATTTTGGTAGTTGTTTGCAACACCTGGGCAAGCGTGCTGTCATGATCGGGTGAAAGATGCAAAATGACCACGTAAGCGATGCCTGATTTGGGCGGCACATGATGAAAGAATTCCTGGAAAGCCTGTATACCGCCGGCAGACGCCCCCAGGCCTGTTATCAGGAATTCATCGGGTGTCGGTTTATTATTAGTCGTATCTGCATTCGGTTGTTCTTCTTTTTTATTTGTTTTTTTTGCCATCTGGGTAAAATTAAAAAATATT
>JAHEZB010000280.1:0-2015 GCA_023251285.1 Chitinophagaceae bacterium
ATTGTAAAAGAAGAAATTGAAAGTCAGCAGTATTATAAATAAAAAACGTTTTTGTAAACAGCAAAAAAACAAATAAGTTAAAATTGTATTCCTGTTTACAGCTTTCAGTCGTTTTATTAAGGCTGTCGATCTAATTGGGTTCTATAAGATTGAAAATACAAAAGTTTTCCGGAAACCGGGAAACTTTAAGAACTCTGTTTTGGAGGACGATTCCTGTTATTGTTAGGCCTTTGATTATTATTTTGGGCCGGAGGATTTTGCTGCGGCCTTCCGTGGCTGGTTTTTGATTGTCTCCTGTTCGCGGTTCCTTTATCACTGACGTTTCCTTTTTTGTCATTCTCTCTTTTTTTGCGACTGTTTTTTTCCAGGGATTTAAGTGTGATCTGCCCCACTACATCCACGAATTCAGGTTCTACCTCTTTTGGTTTTCCACTTACGATTTCTACAGTTTCAAGTGCTTCCGGTTTAATGCCCTTATTGTTTTGATCTTTTATTTTCTTTACAGTATCAATAGTTAGTGGATAATGCTTGGTACTATCCGCCATCGTGTACCACATCAGATTTCTGAATATATCTTTTTTCACCAAAAAGGCACGTCCTTTTGCCACTTCAATTACGTCTGCATCCTCCGGAAAATGTTGTAAGGCATCCAGATAAGTGTCTAACTCATAATTTAAACAGCACTTGAGACGGCCGCATTGACCGCTTAATTTGGTTTGATTGATGCTAAGGTTCTGATAACGAGCAGCGTTTGTATTAACACTTTTAAAATCTGTTAGCCATGTACTGCAACAAAGCTCCCGACCACAACTGCCAATTCCACCAACTTTTCCTGCTTCCTGGCGGGCGCCGATCTGTTTCATTTCTACCTTTACCTTAAACTCTGTCGCATAAATACGAATTAATTCACGAAAATCGACCCGTTCATCTGCGATATAATAAAAAGTGGCCTTACGTGCATCGGCCTGAATTTCCACTTCAGACATTTTAAGATCCACCTTTAATTGACGGGCAATTGCACGGCTCCTGATTAAAACTTGTTTTTCACGTAATTTAGTTTCTTTCCATTTTGAAATATCATGGTCTGTGGCTAATCTAAGCACCTTTTTAAAATCGGAGCTATTTTCATCAAGTTTTTTCTTTTTCAGCTGAAGTCTTACCAACTCTCCTGTAAGATTTACCGTTCCTACATCAAAACCACTCACCCCTTCAACAGCTATAATATCGCCTTTTGTAAAAATATTTGCCGTATTATTTCTATAAAAATCTTTCCGGCTTCCCTGGTTGAATGAAACCTCTAATACCCTGCAGGCGTTTTCCAAATCATCAATGGGTAAATCGGCCAACCAGTCGTATACGTTTAACCTGTTACAGCCACCGGTACTACATCCACCATTGCTTTTACACCCATTTGGCTTTCCTGTTCCACAACTCGTACATCCCATATAAATAGTTAAAAAAGTAATTAATAAAATAAATTAAAACCAGAAGTTTGAACAGATGCTGTACAATTTTTTTCGTTCTGTTTAAATTTTACAAACAAGATTATTTAAAACAAAATTGTAAAACGGACCTGAAGGGATTTCCAGGTATTGAACCGCAAGCTGTTGTTCTTTCCAAAAAATTATAAAATAATCTGCACTATGTGCTTTAGTATCAATGTACCAAAAGTAGCGAATTATCTTTAATAATGTGGAAAAAGCGAATGGTAAGCGCATGAAATAACATTTTCGCATGAGCATTCCTTTCGATATAATAAACAGCGTTGTCCAGTTCTTTCACAATTGCTTCCTGGGCGTCAGTTTCACAAATTTTATTTATTCTAACGGCAAAATCTCTTTCATTTTCCGGGATTATTCCCATATTTTCTTCATCTAAATAAGCTGCCCGAATCCCTTGTTCCAATAAATGAATGAAATATTTTAAAAACTGCTTCTGTTTTTCCCTTCCCAGCTTATTGATATCATCAAGCCATTTTATTTGTGAAGACACATTGTTTTTTAAAATAATATTTA
>JAHEZB010000280.1:2025-4575 GCA_023251285.1 Chitinophagaceae bacterium
GCCATTCTCGTACCTGCGACTGGAAATCCTCTTCAGGATTCTGCAGCAGCTGTAATGCTTCGCGAAAATTACCTTCAGCTACTGCCGCTATTTCCCCTGCTTTTTCGGCTGTAAGCTGATGGTTTTTTATAAGTGCCTCTGCAATTTCTATATTACTTACGGAAGGAACTTTTACCAGTTGTGTTCTTGATAAAATCGTGGGCAAAATCGCATTTTCATCCTCAGCAACAAAAATAAAAAGTGTATCCGGTGGTGGTTCTTCGATAAGTTTGAGCAATTTATTTCCTTCTTTCCCAAGAAATTCCGGCATCCACAATATCAGAATCTTATAATCACTTTCAAAAGATTTTAAACTCAGTTTATGTGAGATATCGTCACATTCAAAAACAGTGATATTTCCTTGTTTGTTGGCAGGATTGTCAATTTTTAATTTTGAATTTTCTTTTAAAAATTCAATCCAATCGGCTACGTTATTGTACGGATATTGTTGAATAAATTGCCGCCATTCTGTAATATAATCGGTACTTAAAACCTGCTTGTGATTGCTGTCTCTTTTTAAAGCCGGATAGGAAAAATGGAGGTCAGGATGAATCAATTGATTTGCTTTAATGCATGAAGAACATTGCCCGCAGCTATCTTCTGAGCATGTTTGATCTTGCTCCGTTTTTTCTTCTCCAAACAAAGAGACAGCGCTTTTATCGGATTTCGCATTTACTTTTTCACAAAGAACATATTGTGCAAAAGCAATAGCCAAAGGCAACGCTCCGCTTCCTTCCCGGCCCAAAAATAAAAGTGCGTGGGGAAGCCGGTTCTTTTGAACCAATTCTTTTAGTCGTTTTTTTGTTTGCTTATCGGCAATTACCTGGTTAAACTGCATATTTCACAAAGATAAAAACCCGGCTGTAATGCCAGGCTTTTATTTTCAACCGTTTTTTTTTAAAAGGCATTTAATTTGAATACCAGCTTATTTCAAATAAGAAATTAATTTATCGTACGCTTCTTTACCTTTTGCATCAGGATTATCGGGAATTAATCTGTCCCTGTTGAAAAAAACGGTAACAAATTTTCCATTTTCATCAAACAAAAATTTAGTGAAATTCCATTTGATCGGATCAGAAAATCCACTTTGTTCTGCCAGGCCAACGATATATTTATAAATGGGTGCGATATCTTCTCCTTTTACCGAAACCTTTGCGGCCACTGGAAAAGTAACGCCGTAATTCTTTTTACAAAACTCAGCAATATCGCTATTGTCACCTGGTTCCTGTGCACCAAAATTATTTGCAGGAAAACCAACGATCACTAATTTATCTTTATATTTTTTGTATAAGTTTTCAAGGTCTTCATATTGAGGGGTGTTACCACATTTCGATGCAGTATTTACAATCAGAAGTTTCTTTCCTTTGAATTGCGAAAAATCAATCGTTCCACCTGTTAATGCCGGCACCTTAAATTCATAAATCGTTTTAGTTTTCATTGTATGGGAAATTGAAGACGGAAGAATAAACGAAAAAAGCAAGAGTGAAAATCCTGCATAAAATACTGTTTTCATGTTTTTTCTTCTAAAGGTAAGCAATCAGAAAATATGATTGGTAAAGATTCAGTGACAATAATCGAACTTTGGTTTTAAAGAAACTTAAGTAATTGAAAATAAATTTTGCAAACACGCAACACATAATGATTGAAGCAATATTGGATAAATTTAAAACACAGGCAGTCATCTTCGACCTTGATGGAACTTTGATTGATAATAATTCTTATCACAGGCAAACGTGGGAAAAATACCTGGAAAAAATCGGTAAAAAAATTTCTGAGGAAGAATTTAACACAAACATGAATGGCCGCACCAATGAAGACGCGATTAAATACATCTTTGGAAAAGATGTCAGCGCCGAAGATTCGTTGAAACATACATTGGAAAAAAGAAGCGCTTTATCGTGAAATTTACAAGCCGTTCATCAAACCGGTTCCGGGACTAATTGAATTTTTAGAAATAGTAAAGAGTAAAAATATTCCGATGGCTATTGCTACATCCGGCATCCAGCCGAATATTGATTTTATGTTTCAAAACATTCCGATAAAAAAATATTTTGATGTAGTCGTAAATTCTTCTCACATTAAAAAAGGAAAACCAGATCCGGAAATCTATTTAAAAGTTGCTTTGCTGTTGCACGTTTTACCAAAAGATTGCCTGGTATTTGAAGACGCCACAGTAGGAATCAAATCTGCGAAAGCAGCAGGTATGAAAGTAATTGCTGTGGCAACTACTCAACCGACGGAAGAACTCCGAGAAGCGGATATGATTATTGACGATTATACTTTTTAAAATGGGTGAAGCGGAATTCTTTTTATAATTTTTATCCTGGCTGAAATTTGTGTTTTTTCCTTCCAAATAAATAATTGTTTTATTTTTAAAGAAAAAATAGAGAATGAAAAAGCTCATCAAGTTTGCAATGGTTTTTTTAGGAATAGCGTTAATGGCTGCCTGCCTCACAACCAATGCACAAAAGCAAAAACCGGTTTCGTTAAACCACATCGCGATTTATATTT
>JAHEZB010000281.1 GCA_023251285.1 Chitinophagaceae bacterium
ATAAAGACGAAAGTGGACAAATCCATTCGGTAATCCCGCTTGTACACACATCGATTGCACGGTTGCCTGGAACACCGCTGAACAGATTTGGGAATGTCCTTGTCATGGTTCAAGATTTAACAAGGATGGAGAAATGTTTACAGCGCCGGCAAGAAAAGATCTTCAAAAAATTACAATCACTTAATATTTTTTATTAGAAACAAAACGCTGTTTTAAAAGACTGGCTTGGATTACATCGCCTCGTCGGTAATATTATATGGCAACAAAATTGTAGTGAAATCAAAGAAGAAAACTGCAAAAGTATTTGCGTCTCCTAAAATAAATTGCAATGAAATATTTTCGCCCCCTTTCAGAATCAATGATTCAAAAATTAAAGCAATGCAGGCAGTCCGAAATAGATGGAACTGCTGAAGAAAGGCCGTGCACAATGGAAGATATGAATTATGCAGTAGCGCCGTTGTTTAAAAGAGGATTAATAGAAATAAAAAAACAAGTAGTTGATAATAAAATCCTCGATTGTATTTATGTTTCAAAAGATGGATTGGAATATTTAGAAAAACTGGAGCAGGAATAACATTATATCCATTTTGCCACCATCTTTAGCAGTTCTTTCATCTGAAACGGTTTTTCTAAAAAGTCATCTGCTCCGGCTTCTTTTGCCATTTCGCTGATTCCTGGTGTGGCAGAAACAATAATCACCGGGATATTTTTGGTTTCTGACTGGTTTTTTAAAAAATGGCAAACTTCCAGCCCATCCTGACCGCTTAATTGTTTATCGAGTAAAAACAAATCAGGCGTCGTAAATTTATTTTCAAAAATAGAGAAGGCTTCACCATACACAGCTACTTCATATCCTGCTCTTTCAAAGATGAGTTTAAAAATATCCTGCACTCCGGAATCATCGTCAGTAATAAGAATCTTCTTCTTTTTCATAAGGCTACTTTCAAGTGGAAAATACAAAGAATATACCACCGTACTTTATAGCTTCGGAACCGGAAGTTTCTAATTCAAACTTCACATAAAACTTCCTCTTTTAACTAAGAACTATAAATTATAGGGCAATGTAAAACAAAACGTTGCGCCTTTATTCGGGGTACTTTCTACCCACATGCGGCCATGATGTTTGCTTACAATTTCTTTGGCTATGAATAATCCCAGGCCCAAACCTGCGAAAGTACTCACGCTTCCATCTGTAACCCTAAAAAACCGTTTGAATAACTTTTGCTGCATCTCTTTTGAAATTCCAATACCAAAATCCTCGATACAAACTGTTATGCCATCGTCGGTTGAGGCAGTTTTGATAATGACCCGATCAGCATTAGGAGAATATTTTATCGCATTGGAAAGCAGGTTCACAATTACCTGGGAAATTCGTTCCCGGTCACCCTTTATCTGTTGTGCCTGCTGTAGTTCTTTGACGATCCGATGTTTTTTGGTAGTCATTTGTAAATCTTCTGTTACTTCGTTTATTACATCGTTCAAATCGAATTCTTCGATTCTCAGAATCAGTTGTCCTTCCGTTATGCGGGTTACATCAAGAAGGTCTCTTATCAAAATGGTGAGCCTGTCTATCTGGTGATCCATTCTGGACAAAAGATCAGCTGAATAACTATCTCCTTTTTCCGACAAAACCGACTGCAATATCTGCGCATAACCTTTTATGCTCGTTACCGGTGTTTTCAATTCGTGGCTGGCAACGCCGATAAATTCCTCTTTCTGCCTTTCGAGCAGCTTCCTTTCGGTAACATCACGATAGTTTTCGATCAGGCCATGAATGCTGGAATTGTTTACCAGGTTAATACAGCCGACTTCCATTTCGCGGTAGCTGCCGTCTTTATGCAACATCCGAAACTCTCCATTAAAATGTTCCTGTGGATGATCTATACATTTTTGAAACAATTTTTTTTCTATCTGCCGGTCCTCCGGATGCACAATACTTTCATTAAAAATATTGGTGCAAAATCTTTCGTCGTGCGAATAACCAAGTACTTTTTCGATAGATTCACTTTGATATGTAACAGTTCCATCCAGATTAAAAACAGTGATCACATCAAAAGAACTTTGTACCAGCGCCCTGAATCGCTCTTCATTTTCGCGGATTAATTGTTCTTTAAATTTGCGTTCACTGATGTCAATGTTCACACCCGACATTTCTACGGCGTTCCCTTTTTCATCAAAAGAAGTGTTCGCGCGGGTCAAAATCCAATGCAGTGTCTTGTCCGGCCAATAGATGCGGAATTCGCAACATAACTCCTTTTGCTGAGCAGTGCTTTCTTCAATGGCTGCCCGCGTAGCTTCTACGTCCTCGGGATGAATGAAACCGAGCCAGTCTTTCAAAGTTCCTTTAAATGAATATTCCTTTAGTCCGTATAAAGATTCCTGCATTTTTGTCCAGGTAATTTTATTCGTCCCGAAATCCCAAAGAAACGTACCTACAGAACCGGCAGCGAGCGCGAAGTTTAGCTGGTTTCTGATTTTTGCCAAGGCGATTTCCGTCATTTTCTGCAGGGTAATATCCCGTTGCGTTCCCCAGATTCTTAGCACATGGCCATTCTCAATAATTCCAACGAGGTTGTGCAGGTAATAAGAACGCCCGTTGCCTTTTGACACCGTCGTCTCCACGTCATTCAAGCGGTAATTTGACTTTATAAATGCTCTCAGTGATTCATCCTTTAATTCATTCTTTGAAAAAATATCAGCCATCTTAGTGCCCGTCATCGTTTCCGGATTTTTATATCCAAACATCTTCGCGATAGTCAGGTTGCATTCAGCCACATAACCATATTTATAAAAAGCAGCTATTTGTTGCTCCACTGGCTCCGCAACCGAAACGGGCTCTTTTAATTCGACACACAATACACCCTCTGCATTTTCAGAAATGAACGTTTCATACCGTTCTTTGCTTTTCTGCAACAGGTCCTGTGCTATTTTTTCATCGGTAATATTACTTCCGTAAATAGAAAAGATCTCTTCTGACGGGTAAATCCTGAAATCATACCATTTTTTTTCTTCTTCATCCAAATATTCGAAACTCGTAAATGTTTTTTTTGCCATCGCAGTCTCCAGCTGCTTCTGAAAATGCGTATTTACAGAGCGCGGAAGTATCTCCCACAAACTTTTTCCGATGGCCTCCTTTTGTGTTTTTCCAACGAAATTGAGGGCGTGTTCATTTAGATAAATCACCTTCCGGTCAATATCTGCCGAGATAAAGATCTCGCTGATGCTGGTGAGAATAGCTGTATTTCTATTAAGAGATTCTCGTAAGTTTTCCTCTGCCTTGCGCCGCAGAGTAATATCTTCAATGACTAAAAGAATGCGCTCCGTTTTATTTTCGTTATACCGCATTCTCATCGCGCTGAATAAGAGGATCCGCTTTCCAAAACCTGAAAAATTGTGTGCCACTTCAAAATTTTCAAAGCTTCTTTCCTTTAAAATAAGGGCTGAAAGTTTTTCTTTTAAACCGGGGATATCCCACTGCCCGTGGCTCAATTCATTGATAAAAAAACCTTCTGTTTCATTTTGCTTTAGGTAAAAATTCTGATAAAAAGCGGTATTGGCAGAGGTTATGCGTAAATCCTGGTTGAGCACGATCAATGGCTCGCGTATCGTTTCTACAATCGCCTCCCGATATTCCAAAGATTCTTTCAAATGATTGTTGCTTTGGAAAAGCTCATCATTGATCGTCTTCAGTTCTTCATTGGTCGACTGTAATTCTTCGCGGGAAGTTTCCAGTTCTTCATTCATGCTTTGGAGCTCTTCGTTTGAAGAAAGCACTTCTTCATTCGAGCTTTGCAACTCTTCTGTAGCAGCTTCAAACTCCTCGCCCATCGTCCTGATATTTTCTTTGGCTTCCCGAAGTTCCTGCTCCATGCTTATCAGGCGTTTGTCAACAATATTCCCGTTTTGAGCTTTGCCGGTTGCTTTTGTCACATCGGAATTCTCCTGTTCGGATTCCCGGAATAAAATAAGAAAATAAGGTACGTGAGATGAAGCGCGTATTGGAACCACTTCGATATTGAGGATTTCAGTACGGTCATTTGAGATTAAATGAATTCCGTCTTTTTTTACAGGAATGCCGTCTTTTTTTGCTTTATGGATCAATGTTCTCAAATCAAATACGAGGTCTTCCCGGACCATTTTCAAGAGATTGAGACTGGCTTTGCCGAAAGGAGGCTGCAAATACCGGGAAGTAGGGCCGTGAAAGCGCAGAATCTGCAGATCATTATTTACAACCACGCTTGCCGGCACATATTGCGAAAGCAACAGGTTGTCTATTTCTTTTTCCATGTCTATTTCATTGCCTTTTTCTTTGCTCAGACTATCTGGTGTTGTGGCACGGTATTTAAAAGCCGGGGAAGCAGGAAATGAAAAATCAAAATCAAAAGGATTGGCGCTGTCTTTTTTTACATAGATTTTTGATTCCTTATTCAATTGACCAAAAAGATCTGTGGAGGTACCAATCGTTTCTGATTTTCCCAATATCAAAAATCCGCTAGCCTTCAGTGCATAATGAAAGGCTTTCAAGATTTTTTTCTGGGCTTTTGGTTCAAAGTAAATCATCACATTCTGG
>JAHEZB010000282.1 GCA_023251285.1 Chitinophagaceae bacterium
TAATCCAATTCTACCATAATGTCAATATCACTATCCTTATTCGCTTCGTTCCTTGCATAAGATCCAAACACGTAAGCTTTTTTAACCGGCTTATTTGAAAAGAATTGCTGCAATACAAGCTGATTTTCTTTAGACAAATTCATGTTTCAAAGATAAACTTATTCCTTCAAATGACTTGCCATTACTGCAATTCCCGGCGGCTCATTTACTTCCGTAGGAATACTACAAACTCTCTTTTACTGCATCTACAAAAGCCTTTGCATGATCTACAGGAATGTTTGGTGTAATGCCGTGCCCCAAATTGACAATATATTTTTGAACACCAAATTCCCTGATCATTTTTTTCACTTCCTTTTTAATTTCAGCCACCGGCAATAACAGTTTCGCCGGATCAAAATTTCCCTGCAAAGTTATTTTATCGGAAGTCAGTTCTCTTGCTATTTTGGGAGAAATGCACCAATCAATTCCCAGTCCGGAAGCACTGCTTTCACTCAAATCTTTCAACGCATACCAACTTCCTTTTGGAAATAAAATTACCGGCGCATCATCTTTCAAAGCATCTGCAATCTGTATCAAATAAGGTTGGGCAAAGCATTTGAAATCTTCAGGACTTAAAGAACCGGCCCAGCTATCAAAAACCTGCACAACATCAGCACCAGCCTTGGTTTGAGCTTTTAAATAAAGAATAGTTGTATCCGTAATCTTTTGCAATAATTGGTGTGCTAATTCCGGTTGAGTAAAACAAAATTGTTTTGCTTTTTCCCATGTTTTACTTCCTTTACCTTCTACCATGTAACACAAGATGGTCCACGGTGCTCCTGCAAATCCAATCAATGGAACTTCGCCATTTAATTCCTGTTTAGTGAGCGCCAACGCCTTCATTACATAATCCAGCTTTGCTTCTACTGCATCAGTAGACAAAGAATTAATGTCATTTTGTGTTTTGATAACTTTTGGCAAGTGTGGACCTTTGCCTTCTTCCATCAACACTTCTACCCCCATCGCCTGCGGAATCACTAAAATATCAGAAAAAATAATTGCAGCATCAACGCCAATTCTTCTGACCGGCTGCAAAGTTATTTCTGCTGCAAGTTCCGGTGTTTGAACTCGCGTAAAGAAATCGTATTTCTCACGAAGCCCAATATATTCAGGCAAATACCTTCCTGCCTGCCGCATCATCCAAACCGGCGGCCGCTCAACATTTTCGCCTCTTAAAGCTTTTAATAAAAGGTCATTTTTTAATTGGCTCATTTAAACAGTTTTTATGGCACTGAAATATTTTATTACCTCATTAATTAATTTTTCCATATCAGGGATATCAGAAATTACCATCGTATTATTTGAAAATTTTTTTACTTCCGCTCCCGTTGTTTTTCCAATTGTAAAAATCACAGTGTGTTCTTCCAATGTATTTTTCGAAAAAAAACTTCTTACAGCGCTTGGACTAAAAAATAAAATTCCATCATATCTTTTTGAAACAATCTGCGGCTTTTCAGTTGTGTTGTAAACTATCAATTCTTCAACATCAATTCCATTCTTGTTTAGTTCTGACGGCAACAAATCCCTTCTTTGATTTCCACAAAAGAAAACGATTTGTTTTACCGATTTATCTTCAGTTATTTTCCCAGATAATTCTTCTGCATCCTTTGCCGCACCTGAGATAGATGAATTACTAAAAATATGCTCGACCGTTCTTTTGGTTCCTGGCTCAGTGCAAAATATTTTCCAATTAGCTTGATTTTTTACTATTTTTCCAACAGCATTTACAGCGTTTGAACTGGTAAAAATTACGGTAATATTTTGTTGCGATAATTCAATAATTCGATTTTTTATTTCATCGGAAACGGTTTCTTCTGTTTCGATAAAATTTAAAGAGTCAATACAAATATTATTATCATCAGCATATTCGATGAAGGAATCGCTGATATTTTTTGTAGATAATATTTGAATCTTATTTTGCATTTCTGATGTCGTAAATTATTTTTTTTGCCTCCTTATTTTGCAATAATTTTTCTGCTGCATTCACGCCCAGATCATTATAATTTTCAACATCAGCTTCGTTGTAAATGTCAAACGTTTCCTTTCCATCCACCCCGCAAACATTTCCTTTGAAAACAATTTTATTATTTTCAAAAACTGCCAGAGCGCTGATGGGTGTTGAACATCCGCCTAATAGTGTTCTTAAAAAATCACGTTCGATCTTTGTACAAATTTTTGTGGCTTCGTCATTTAATAAAGAAGCAGCAGACAAAGAAATATCATCATTTTCTCTACACGAAATCGTGATTGCACCTTGCGCCGGAGCAGGCAACATCCAATCGAGATCAATAGAATTTTCAGGACGAAGATGAATTCTTTCAAGTCCGGCAGCGGCGAAGATGGCGCCGTTCCAGTTGTTTTCGTCTATTTTTCTCAAACGTGTATTTACATTTCCGCGAAGATTTTCAATCTGATGGTTTGGATAGCGATGAAGCCATTGTGCCTTGCGGCGAATGCTGCTGGTAGCGATGCGAAAAGTCGAATGTTCATCGTTTAATGCAGATTCAATATCTTTTCTTTTGCCCTTAAAAACAAGAATGTCTTTATACGAAGCGCGTTTCAAAACCGCAGCGAGTTTAATTCCGGTAGCCGGTTGGGTTGGCACATCTTTCATTGAATGAACGGCCATATCTATACGGTTATTCAACAAGGCTGCATCAAGCGTTTTGGTAAAAATCCCCTGGACACCCAGTTCGTACAAAGGCGTTTTTGTGTCAATATCACCTTCGCTTTTTATGAAAATCAATTCTGAATCAACACCAATTTCTTTAAGTAACTTTTGTACATGTGAAGCCTGCCAAACAGCCAGCTCGCTTTCGCGGGTGCCTATCTTAAGATGTCTTTTCATAATTGACTTGAAGATAGCTATTTAAAGCATTTATACAGAGGCAGCCTTTGTTATTTTTATGTTTTAATTGAATGGCAAGCGCAGCGATGGTTTTGTGAATTTTATCACCATTCAGTTCATGAAAATATATTTCATTCAATTGGAAAAGTTGTGATTTTACCTGCACCAATAAAGGGTTGTTGAACTGCTGCCTGTGCCATTGCTCAAGACTGCCTAAAGTTTCATCAATTATCTCCAAAGCCCTCGGAATCTCTGCCTGCCTTAATGAAATCGTATTATCGAGAATACGTGATACTTCATCGACATTTAAAAGAGTTGTTCCCGGTATTTCTTTCACCCGAGGGTCAACATTTTGAGGAACAGACAGATCAAGGATCAACCTTGTTTTTCCGGTAACAAAGAATGAAGGATGAATTGTATAGTAGCCGGCTGCTGAACTTGCAATAATTATATCAGCATCATCGCACGCTTCATTTAAATTTTCGTAAGGAACAAAATCTGCATCATACAACTGAGCTAGTTGTAAAGCTTTTTTATCCGTTCTGTTTGCAAACGAAAACTGGGTGTCCGGCAGATAATCTTTTAAATTTTTAGCAATATGATTTCCAAATTTGCCGGTGCCTACAAGTAATATTTTTTTACCCTGAAGCTCTTCAATTTTTTCTTTTATTATTTCGATAGCTGCATAAGAAACGGAAACAGTGCGAGAACTTAACCTGGTTTTCGTTTTAATTTCTTTTGATACCTGTAAGGCGTAATTTATAGCCCGTTCCATGAAACTGTTGATACAGCCGAGTTCTTTTGCGGTTTTTGCAGCTTGTTTTAACTGAGATAGAATTTCATAATCTCCCACGATCTGTGAGTCCAACCCGGAGGCCACTTTAAACAAATGCCCTATTGCTTCCAGCCCTTTGTGGATATAAGCATGATCCAGAAAATCCTTCCCTTCGCAATTTGTATTTGAACAAAAGAGCTCTAGAAGTTCCTGTGGTTCACTTAATCCATAAATTTCTGTACGGTTGCAGGTGGAAAGCACCATACATCCCGAAATTTTTTTTGTCTTTGATTCTTTTAATAAAAGATTCGATTGTTCGACAGACAAAGAGAATTTTCCACGAACATTCATATCACTTTTGCGATAATTGATTCCAACAATGCAAAAATCATTTAAGGAACTAGTATATGTGGAAATAGGAAGAGACATCGGTTCGGGCAAAAATATTTTTTTAACGCTTGTTAAAAGTCATTGTCAAGTCATTAAAGCATTTTATGATTCGTTTAAAATGAGTGCAAATTTAACCTCTATCGGTTTTTAAAAAAAATAATTATCCAAAAAAACCTCGAAGCACTTTATGTTCAAACAAGTACAAATTACAATTATTTGTCCGTTTGCTACTAATAAAATGTCTTCCGGAAAAGTAACAGCATAAAATCATTTTGTTTCATCCATTTTCTTTTTCCAGGTATTATTTACCGTCTTCAGGAGTAGTAATTTCATTCATATCGGTTCAGAATAGAAACGCAGGTTGTTATAGATAAGTGTCCATAGAAATCAAACATAGCAAGTCCAGGCTGATTTTTTGTCTGTCAACATATCTTTTTTGACTAAACTTTTATAAAAAGGATTTTAAGTTTTAAACCAATCTTGCATTTATAACAAAAAACAATTGAAAATTCTTTGC
>JAHEZB010000006.1 GCA_023251285.1 Chitinophagaceae bacterium
GCTTCGGATAAGGATCTGGTTCAAAGTGAAACTTACTTCCTTCAAGGTTGGATTGTAATATTTTTCCGAAATCAGATTTTTCATATCCTGTGATATAGGCGCTGAAATTTCCCCATTGACTATCTGTGCCAATCATTTCAATATTGAACATGGCGACAGCTTTTTCAGGATCAATTTGTTTTGAAAAATATTGAGAACCAAAGCCGCCAATTTCTTCTGCAGTAAAAGTTACAAAAATCAAAGTGCGTTCATTGTTCTTTAATTTACTAAAATAATCTGCCAGCATAATGACCGCTGTTGTTCCCGCAGCATCATCGTTCGCGCCATTATAAATTGAATCGCCAGTTGCGTCGGGCTTTCCAATTCCCAAATGATCATAATGTGCAGAAAAAATAACAAACTCATTTTTCCTGCTTTTGCCCGGCAATACGCCTATTACGTTTGAAAGAGATGAAGAAGTGATCTTGCTTTTGATCTCAAAATGATAATTCGTAGGATTTTCGGTTGTCAAAACAAAAACCACAGGCGCTTTATCTTCAAAACTTTCACGTCCGGCATTTTTCAAACGCTGAAAGATTTTTTCATGAGCGGGATTAACAAATACCAAATATTTTTGATTGCCTTTTATTAGAGCAAATGCCTTAAAAAAATTGGAAGTGTCTGTAATCAAAACTTTGGTAAAACCGGAATTTTCATCAAGATCCAACACGCTATCTGTCGTCAATGCAAAGATCTTCTCAGCATCAATTGGCTTTCCATTCATATTTCCTGAAGCCGAAATAATGGTTGCCTTTTTCATGAAAAATGGTTGCTTGTAACTGTTCAGTCCGTCAAAGTAATTTAGACGCGATTTTTTAAATTCTGATGCGATAAAATCTGCAGCGCGGTCAATCGAAGGTGTAAAAGTTTTACGGCCTTCCATTTTATCAGAAGCCAGAACGGTTTCAATACGTGACACTTCTTTTGCATTGATGATCTTATCGATATTTTGCGAAAAGGAAAAACAAAATGAGAAGCAGGTTAGTAAAGTGGTAATGAGAATCTTCATCTTTTAATTTTGTGCGTATGAGAAATTATTGTGGTTTAAAAATTTGATTTGAAACAGGCGGAACATCCGGTATTTTAATTAGATTAAAACCGTGGTTGGTTTCTTTGTGGCAATCATTGCAGGTAGCTGTTAAAACTGTAAAATCGCTGGTAAATTTATTTTCATCTTTCTCTTTGATCGCATTGGCTATGTTGTAGATCGGGGCGGTAATCATTCCGATAGATTTTACTTCCGGCCTGTCCGCACAATACTTTGGAATATCATTCAAAGCTTCCTGTATTTCTCCTACTTCAAAATTTGCCAAATCCCAGTTTTCCTCTTTGCCGGCAAACCAAAGCTTTGCATGATGAACCTGGATTTCGGACATAAATTCGCCAAGTCCGGGTTTATAAGCATTATCCACTGCTATTTGCAGACTATCTACTTTTTTTTGTAACGCACTGTTAGATGAAGATTGCCGGCATCCAAGAAATGAAAAAGCGGATAAGAGAATGAGTAAATTTTTCATGAGAAATTTATATTGCTGGAATTCAATAATTTCAAAAACTTATATAAAAGTAAAAATTTTTCGCTCTCAATAATTGAATGGAAATAGTTATTCTTATAAACTCATCATCTCTTTAAACTTCACAGCCTGACGGCGGCTGACTTCAATTTTTTCGCCGCCAATCAAATCCAGCAAAAGCCCTCCGTTAAAATACGGTTCTATTTTTTCTATCTTTCGCAGGTTGATAATATGTTTCCTGTTTGCCCTGAAAAAAACTTTTTCATCCAGTCTTTCTTCCAGGGCGTTCAGTGATTTTAAAATTAATGGTTTGTTGGTCCCAAAGAAAACTTTTGCATAATTTCCTACACTTTCAAAAAGGCGGACATCAGAAAGTTTTACAAACCAGCAGCGCTCGCCGTCTTTTACAAAAACCTGGTCATGTTCTCCAAGAATACCGCGGTTGTTATATGAAAGCATTTCTTCCTCGTCTTTTTGTTTCACTTTCAAAAGCGCGTCAGCAAGGCGTTTTGGCTCCACAGGCTTCATTAAATAATCTAAAGCGTTTACATCAAATGCTTTTAAAGCATACTCGTCATAAGCAGTTACGAAAATTACATGTGGCGCTTTTTCTAATTGGGTAAGCAAATCAAAACCGGTCTTTCCGGGCATCTGGATATCAAGAAAAATCAGATCCGGATTTAAAGCTTCAATTTTTTCAATCGCTTCGTCCGCATTGGCAGCTTCGCCGATAATTTCCACATCAGGAAATTCCTGCAACAATCTCTTAAGCTCGCTCCTGGCAAGACGTTCGTCATCAATTAAAATTACTTTTAGCATATTTTAAGTTTGTAGTTTGTAGTTCGGTTGAAGGTTGAAGGTTCAAGGTTAAAGGCTCTGGAAATTTATCACTCAATATTCTACCGGCATCACAATTTTTGACTGCACTTTCGTTCCTTCTATTTCTTCTACTTTAAAATAAGCATTTCCATTGCATAAAAATTTCAACCGGTCGCGGGTACTTTTAAATCCGAAACCTTCGCCTGGTTTCTTTTCAAGATTTCCTGAATTCTGAACGATTAATTCAAAATCTTTATCAGTAAAACGGGAAATAATAATGATTGTTCCTCCATTAATTCTTTTGCTGATTCCATGTTTGATGGCATTTTCCACCAATGTTTGCAACATCATTGGTGGCACGGGTTGGCCCAATGTGTCTTCATCAATATCAAATTGTACTTTCAGTCTTTCTTCAAAACGCATTTGCTCCAGAGCCAGGTAATCTTTTACAATATCCAGTTCTTTTTGCAAAGGAACGGTTTCCATTTTTTCTACCTGGAGGCTGCTTCGCAAAATATTTGAAAGCTCTGTGATGGCGGTTCGGGCGCGTTTGGGATTCTCATCTACCAGTGCGCGGATGCTGTTTAATGAATTAAAAATAAAGTGTGGATTAATATGCGATTTGATCGTTTTTAATTCCAGATCCTTCACGGTTTTCTCAAGGTTCAATCGATCCACTTCATCCTTCCTGTTTCTTTCCAGGTAATGCCAGACCATGTAAAGCAAAAGCCATAGCGCAATGAGAATAAAAGTGAAAATAATATCCCACCAAAAACGGCCTTTGTGTTGCTCTTCATATTTCCATACGCCAGCTGAATTTCGATACCAGCCGGTGTTCTTTTTTATATTTTCTGCAGCGGAATAATTCAGTGAATCTTTTGGATTATTTGCGGTAGCTAGATAATAAGAAGTACCGGTAAGCCCAAGCGCTTTTTCTTTTGAAATCGCCTGTTTCAGGCTTTCATTTTTTTCATACTCTACCAGCGATCTTCCTGTTGCCACCGCCGTTGCCTTAGAGCCATAATAGGCCAGCAACCCCGTAAGCATTACACTTATGATAAATAATCCGATTACTTTTTCGGTAGAAAACCTGATCCAGCCTGTTTTTTTTAGAAAAAACCTCAACGCGTGTGTGGCCAGGATATACCATATAAATTGAATAAAGAGAATGCTGAGAAGAAGGGTTTTCCTTTCGCCAGCTTTCCAGTAAACATCTTCGAGGAAGAAATAGAAGAAGGAAAGATTCAGCAAAGTCCAGCCACCCCAGCCCAAAATCTGGCAGATCCAATATCGAACGGTTGTTTTGTGCATCATACAAATTTATACAGTGATGGCAGTATTTTTACTAATGAATTGATTAATGGTGAAAAGCATGGCTTGAAAGGTTGCGAACCTTCGAAAAGCGCTTTTTTAAATTGTAAACAAGTGAAAAAAGGTGGCAAGCATAGCATCATTTAAAGCAGCTTTAAACATTGTTAACTTTAAAAACTTTAGTTTTACAAGATAGAAAAAAATGTGAATGCAAAACCAAAATCTGAATAAAGAAAAAGAAATTTTGACTCCTGCGGAAAAAGAATTTGAAAATAACATTCGCCCTGCAGTCATCGATGAATTTAGCGGACAGGCACAAACCATTGAAAATTTACGCATTTTTATAAAAGCTGCAAGACAGCGGAAAGAAGCGCTGGATCATATTTTATTTCACGGGCCGCCCGGGCTTGGGAAAACAACCTTAAGCAGAATCGTGGCGAATGAACTTGGTGTAAATATTAAAGAAACCAGCGGCCCGGTAATTGAGAAACCGGGCGATCTTGCGGGCTTGCTCACCAACCTTGAAGCAAACGATGTTTTATTCATCGATGAAATTCACCGGCTGAGCAATGTGGTTGAGGAATATTTGTATGCGGCTATGGAAGATTATCGCATTGACATTATGATAGATACCGGCCCAAATGCAAGGAGTGTACAAATCAATCTGAATCCTTTTACGTTGATTGGCGCCACCACAAGAAGTGGATTGCTTACTGCACCTTTGTTGTCAAGATTTGGAATTAAATCGAGATTGGAATATTATGATACGGCTACTTTGCAAAAAATAATCTTGCGTTCGTGTTCCATTTTAAACACGAAGATCACCTCTGATGCAGCTACGGAAATCGCCGGAAGAAGCCGCGGAACTCCAAGAATCGCGAATGGTTTATTAAGACGCGTCCGTGATTTTGCCCAGGTACTGTCTAACGGAGTGATCGATTTGAAAATCACGCAACATGCCTTGAAAGCGCTGAATGTGGATGAGTATGGTTTGGATGATATGGACAACCGCATATTAAGTACCATTATTGACAAATTCAAAGGCGGGCCCGTGGGAATTACAACGATTGCTACCGCCGTTGGCGAAGAAGCAGGAACGCTGGAAGAAGTGTATGAACCATTTTTAATCCAGGAAGGGTTTATTATGCGTACTTCCCGCGGAAGGGAAGTAACGGCAAAGGCCTACACGCATTTGGGAAAAGTTCCTTACAGAAATTTAAAGGGGCCGGAGCTGTTTTGACTTGTCGGTTCAATTATTTCTACCTTTCGCCTGGCTGAAAGAAAAGTGATGCCTGGAATTGAATTGCGCCTTGTTTTTTCATTCACTTTTCTTCTGAAATTATAGTAAGTATCTTTAAAATTTATATCATGAATGATGAACAAAAAGCCGCGGAAAGAAATGGGGAAACTGATAAGAAATCAGTCGAATCAAATCCAAAGTTGGAAGAAAAAATAGATCACGAATTAGAAGAAAGCTTTCCCGCGAGCGATCCACCTTCTTTTTCAGAACCGGGTAATGATGATATTAAAAGAAACACCTGAGACTAGAAGATGCGTTTCAGCAGAGCAACAAATAATTTAGATTTCCGTTTTGCTGTTGCGTTTTTATGAAAGTAGCAAAATGAATAATTACATAACTCTTATCCCCGCTTGAACGTAAGGCATTAACAACGGATGACCCGGTTCTAATTCAGTGATCAGTGTGTCAATCCTTTTACTTTCACAAACCTGCAGTGGTTGTTGTGAATTGAGTTTTTCTGAAATAGTGAGGCAAACAAGCTTTTTGGATGATTCGATCATTGCTTTTTTTACATGTACTACTTCCCAGTCATTATCAGAAATACCATTTTCGTTAATAGCAGAAGTGCCGAGGATGCACATATCCACTTTTAAATCTTTTAATCTCATAATAGCCTCAGTTCCTACCGTTATTTTTGAGTGTTTGGACACTTTATCGCCGATGGCGATGACTTCGATATTCGGATGAAGCATATATTCTGCCAGAGCCGGAATACTCCCGGAAATAAACGTAGCGTGCAATTCCAGCGGTAATGCCTTTGCCATTTCCAGGATGGTTGTTCCCCCGGTCGTTAATACAAACATTCCGTCTTTGATTAGTGTAACCGCTTTTTGAGCAATGATCCTTTTTTGATGATAAGCATACGCGGATTTTGAGCCGCCATCCCCCTGATGAAAAGAAGGAGACAATGCGCCGCCATGAAATTTGATCAAACGACCTTCATCGGCTAGTTGATGAATATCGCGCCTGATCGTATCATCCGATACATTGATTTGTTTACACAAATCAGTACACAATATTTTATTGTGCAGATTTACCTGGTGCAGAATAAATGCGTGCCTTTCAGACTTTACCATAATTAATCACTGTTATGGTTGTAAATTAAATAACAAAATGCGGAGTATGTTGCATAAGATTAGTGAATTGTGCGGTTTTTTAGTAAAAAACTACACTTCTATGATAATGACACCTGCGCATTACTATAAAAGTAGTGGTTCAGGAAAAATTTAAACGTATTTGTTTCTTGCGTTTTAAGGATAAAATATGCAGATAAAATACGCTTTCGGAAATAATGAAACATTTTTGTGCGGAATTTGCGTATTTAGTATTTTATGAAAAAAAAGCTTTTGCGCTAATTTTTTACTTTTTTATTTTTCGTAACAGCTTTTATTCTTTCTTTCCCGATTTTTTTATAGAAAAATATTTGTCTCATGAAAACCAATACTGTAATGAATCCTGTTCAATTCCTCTGTCTGCAGAAGGAGGTAAAAAGATCAATTTCTTTAACGATTTTATTCGATCTTCTTAAATGAGGTTCATCTTTTTAGCTTCGTTAACTGTTAAGAACGTAAAAATAAAAACCGAAAAAAATGCAAAAGTTTTTTTGGTTGTCTGAATTTTTTGGCTATTTTGCGATTGCAATTGCGCAATAGCTTATTAAATTGTCACAAATAAGCTCAAAGAATTGAAATAATTAAAATCATGTTATAACCGGATTAACTGTACGAAATTTTAATGAAAGGCATGAGAACCAAACATGGACATGGCTGCATAAATTTTTCATTTTTGAACAGCAACTGGTAAAAGAGCGGGAAGAAAGTAGAGGGCAAAATTAGCAATTCAGAATTTTTTGAAACAAAACTGTGTCGCGATAAAAGATTTAAAAATTTTAAAACTTAAAACCAAATAACCATTAATATTTTCCTTTGTATGAAAAGAAAAAAGCTCTTTTTATTATTCCTGTTTTGTATGAGCATTGGAATAAGTTATAGCCAGACCCGGGTAACCGGCAACGTGTCTAACTCAAATGGTGAGCCCGTGATCGGCGCTACCATTGCCGTAAAGAACCACACAACTGCAAGTACGATGACAGACAGCAAAGGTAATTTTTCCCTCACTGTACCTGCCAGTGGAAAATTACTGACCATTTCATTTGTAGGTATGAAAACGGTGGAGTTGCCGGTGAAGCCAAACCTACAGGTAGTAATGCAGGAAGATGCTGCCACTTTAGGTGAAGTAGCGATAACTGCTGAATTTGGTATGAAGCGTATTTCCCGCTCCATGGGCTCTGATGCCCAGCAGATTATTGGTTCAGATATTTCCGAATCCGGTCGCGAAAGTTTTATCACGGCGCTACAGGGAAGGGTATCTGGAATGAATGTTACCACTACCACCGGCACACCCGGCGCATCTACAACTGTCGTGCTGCGAAACCTAACATCTATATCCGGAAATAATTCTCCCTTGTATGTTGTAGATGGAGTTCCGATGAACAATTCCTCTTACAATCCTTTGGATCAGGTTACTAATGCATCCAACGAAGTTTATTCTGTTCGTAACATGGATTATTCATCTCGTGGAAATGATATTAACCCACAGGATATCGAATCTGTTACCGTATTGAAGGGTGCTGCTGCGGCGGCATTGTATGGTTCCGATGCCTCCAACGGAGCAATTATCATAACTACCAAAAAAGGGCGTGCAGGAAAAGGCCGGGTAACTTATAGCAATAATTTGGGATGGTCCAAAGCATATGGATATCCTGAAATGCAAAGAAAGTATGCCAACGGCGCTTATGGAACAACTAATTATTATTATACAGCCCGTTATGGTGGATTGTATCCCGATGGAGTAAAGCTGTATGATAATATTGCTCAAATTTTGCAAACCGGGTTTTCTGGCACTCATAATCTTTCTGTTGAAGGTGGATCTGACAGGGCAACCATCAGAGCCAGTTTTTCACAATTGGATCAGACCGGCGTAATTAAAACCTCAGGGTATGACAGAACGAACTTCTCATTATCAGGCAAAGCAAAAGTGGGTGATTGGTTAAATGTTGAAAGCTCTCTTCAATATACCCATACAAAAAATGATAAGGTACTTCGTGGAACAGATGGTCCTTTGTACCGGGCTATGATCTGGCCGATTGTGGATGACATGTCTCAGTATTTAACTCCGGATGGAATTCATATGAAGTATCCTGACTATTATATTGATCACGATCTGCTCAATCCTATGTTTGCAATGTACAAAAACAAGTACCAGGATAAATCTGACCGGTTCCTTTCAAATGTAGCTGCTACAATCAATCCGGTGCGCAATACCTTTTTGCGTGCACAGATAGGCTGGGACGTAGGAATGCAAACATTTGTTTCTTCACAGCATCCGTATTACGCAGCAAATAATGCCGGTATAGGTCAATATTTTATTACCGACGAAAATTTTTCTGATCCAACGCTCAATATTATTTCAGGTTATAATAATAAATTTTTCAACGACAAGTTTACTTTTGCTGCCCAGGTAGGATACCATCAATTGGAAAACGGAGTTAGCCGACTGACAACAAACGGACAAAAATTCATAATTCCTGATTTCCAATCAATCAATAATGTAGATGTAGCGACCATGGTTTCATCGCAGCGCAATACCAAACGGAGAATACAGGCAATTTCGGGGCAATTTGAATTTGGATGGAACAACCTGGCATTTGTTACTCTTCGCGGACGCAATGACTGGTCATCTACGTTGCCACCGGCAAACAATTCCTATTTTTATCCTGCGCTAGAAGCATCATTTATAGTTAGCGATCTTAAACCGATCAAGACAATTAAGTTCATTGATTATTTAAAGGTGAGAGGTGCTATTGCCCAGGTTGGTAAAGATGCGGGGCCGTTGGAAATTGATCCGCAGTTAATTCCTACTGGTTTGACCGGTGGTGGATTCAAATATGACTATACGGGCCCAAATAAGAATTTAAGGCCCGAAATGAATACCTCCAGAGAAATTGGTTTTGAAGGCAAGTTTGCGAATAATCGCATCAATACAGATTTTACTTATTTCTACACACATTGCGCCGACCAGATCGTGAAAGGATTTCGATTGAGTTATGCAACCGGATTTGTATTAAATACGATGAATGTGGGAGCTTTCGATACCTGGGGTTGGGAAGCACATATTGATGGAGATGTAATCAGTAATCCAGGTGGGTTAAAATGGAATGTGGGATTAAATCTTTCACAGGTGAAATCCAAGGTCGTTTCTCTTCCAAAGAACGTTTCTGAATATTACAATCCGTACACGTGGAACTCTGGTAACATCCGCAACGGAATTTCACAGGGTAATCCGATTACAACATTAACAGGCCTTGCTTACCAGCGTAATGATGCCGGTGATATTTTGATTAGTGCAACAACCGGCCTTCCTTTGGTTAATTCTACCTGGAGCATTATTGCAGACAGAGAACCGAAATTGAGATATGGCATTGTTTCAAGCCTGGATTACGGCGGATTCAAATTGTCTGCATTGCTTGCCGGACGCATGGGAGCTACCGTTGTAAATGGAACAAAGAGACTGATGATGTCACAAGGTTTAAGTCAGGAATCTATTGATCTTAGGGAAGGCCCTCCTGTTGTTTTTAACGGTGTGCTCAAAGACGGCAATGAGAATTCGAAAACTCCTACAAAAAATAACATAGAAGTAAACTTTTCTGTCACTCCATATAGTGGAGGAGATGAAGATTGGTTAGAAAAAAATGTCAATTATTTAAGATTGCAGGAATTAAGGCTGGCCTACCGGCTTCCAAGCTCTTTATTAAAGAAAACAAAATTGATTTCTAATATTGATGTATTTGCTGTTGGAAATGACCTCGTTACCTGGACCAATTATTCAGGAATTGACGCTGTCGGGAATACAGTCTCTGCAGCTGCCGGAGGAACAGGCGGAGAAGGATACGATGTATGGTCATTACCAATGCCACGTTCCATTTCAGTAGGATTCAGCATAACTTTTAATTAATCAGAACACACAATAAAAACTATTATGAAAAAAAGTTTGATATTTTTAATACCGGTAATCGCTTTTTCGATGCTAGGCTGTAAAAAATACCTCGACGTAAACAAAAACGTGGATGCCCCCGATCACGTAGAAGGATATTTATATCTTGCGGGCATCGAGCAGCAATACGAAGGAATTTACTGGGACATCAGAGCTATTGGTCCACTTACCCAAATGATGGGAACAAATTCAAGTACTTATTCGGCTTACGCAGCCAATTATTATGTTCCTGGAAGTGATGCCGCAGGAGAAACGTGGAGAATTGTTTATTGGAACCAGGGAATGAACCTCGAAAACCTGATCAACCAATCTGAAGCTGCAGGCAATTGGACGTTGGCAGGTATTGGATATGCTATCAAGGCATTTTCCTGGGATATGATGACCAAAATGAATGGTGAAGCGCCTATGAAGCAGGCCTTTGAACCAGGACGTTTATCGCATGATTACGATTACCAGGATTCAATTTATGATCAGGTAAGAAAATGGGCATATAAATCAATAGAATTATTGAAAAAGGACGATCCTACCCAATATGGTACGAAGATCAGTGCCAATGATTATATATATAAAGGAGATAAAGAAAAATGGACAAAATTTGCTTACGCAGTCATTGTTCGTAATCTTTCTTCTTTATCAAATAAAAAGGATTTTACCAGTAAATATGCCCAGGAGCTTGTTGATTGTGCACAAAAATCATTTTTGACGTCTGATGATGATGCTACCCTTGCAATTGCAGGGGGATCATCAAGTGCACCTTACGCAGATTATAACAATTTCTGGGGTACAAATAGGGGAAACTTGTCGTGGACATATTTTCAACATGAATTTGCGGTTGAAATGTTTACCGGCACTGTTCCTAAATATGATGAATCAACCGGGGAAAAAATGCATACAGGTACCAATCCTTATTACCCATTTCAATTGGAAGACAAACAAATTATTACCGATACGTTGCATGATCTTCCTGGTCATTATGATCCTCGCGTAGCTGTAAAACTGGGCACATCTTCATTTCCTAAGTATGATTATATTGACAACGCAGACAGCGTGAAATCATATAAATATTTTGGAGGTTCTTTTACAGGAACAGTAGGTCCGGTTGGTACAGCTTCTTCTTTTTACGGAAGAAATGCTTCGTCAATTATTGGCGGTACCGCTACAGTGGATGATGGTATTGGAAAATGGATTTATCGCGACAATGCGCCATACATCTTAACAACCTGCGCTGAGATCAAATTTTGTCTTGCAGAAGCATATTGGAAAATGAATAAAAAGAGTGAAGCCTTCCAGGCTTTCAAAGACGGTGTAAGAGCAGATATGGATTTCACTCAGAAGTATATATATCCCGGCGTGAAAGGTCAATCAAAAGGTGGTGATAAAATTACCAAAGGATTGTTTACTTCATTAGCGTCAGAATATGTTAGTGGCCCTTATGTGGATCAATTGCCTCTTTCAGACTTTTCATTATCTCATATCATGATGCAAAAATGGGTTGCCCTTTATCCGTGGGGTGCTCCCGAAGCATGGGTTGATATGAGAAAATATCATTACGACATTAATTATTCAGGAGAATATCCTAAAAATGGTGACGGATGGACAGATGTAAGAGTGGATCAAAAATGGGAATCAGATCCTACTAAGGTTTATAAAGGATTATATCTGGCGCCGGCCCAGGTAGAAGGAAGGAAAGGTACGTATAACGAAAATAATGATGGCTCTCCGGTTTATCGTTTACGTCCGAGATATAACTCAGAATATATGTGGAACAAAGATCCCTTGTCAGCACTAAAACCAATTTCTGGCACAGCTCCCAATTATCAATGTTCAATTCCATGGTTTGCATATCCTTCAGATTTGCCGAAATAATCAATTTTAATAAAGAACAATAACTATTTAATATGAAAAAATATAGAAGCTTATTAATACTGTTCTTCTTGTCAGGATTTCTTTTTTCCTGTCAGAAACATGTTGTAGAGTATAATGCGGTAAAGGTTTCTTCGGATGAAGCTGAATTTCAATTGCACTATTTTGTGCCACTTACCGCATCTACCGCTAATAATATTTATAAGGTAGAGATCAACGGGCAAATGATTGCAAACAGCTCCGGCCCGTTAACAACATATAATGCAATTCCGAGCGCTGCTGTAGGAAAGTTTTATGCAACAAAGAAAGGACAAACAAACATTAAACTGTACAAAGGGGAGAATTTGCAACCTGTTTATGATCAGAACGTTGATCTGAAAGCTGGTAAACAAAATATTTTTGTTTACGACTTTACGAAGCCTCCAATCATTTTTGATAATGGATTCCCATATACACCGCTGGTAACTGAAAAAACAGGAAGTACCGCATGGGTGAAGTTTTACAATTTTCTTTATGAGAAGGAAGGAGTACCGACTGATTTGAAATTGCAGTACCAGTGCCAATACGTAATAAACGATACCACAAAAGCAAAGAGTGACTGGCTTAATGTAGGCAAGCCTTTGGCTTTTGGAGAAGCAACTGGCTGGGAACCTGTTCATGTGAATGTGAGCACAACCACTATTACTGCAGGTAGCGACCGTGTAGATTACCGCATTAAGGTAATCGACAAGGACGGAAATGACGTGGGTGATTTACAGGTTTTGAATGCAAGTAATAAGTTCGTAAATTACTCTGATTGGTGGACTGCCGCTGTCGGAAGACGCTATCACCATGTACTTTCAGGGATGAGAGCCGATAAACCAAACTGTGCCGTTCGTCAATTCACTGCACTATAAAAATATATTCGACGTTAAAAAAGGTAGTTGCCAAATGGTAACTACCTTTTTTAATACTTCATTCTTCTTTTTTTGAACGGAAAAAATATAAATAAGAATTCGCATTATTTCTTTCCTTGCTGCATCGAACTTTATATAGAAGGAGCTTCCTTTTGAGTTGTAAGATTTTTGCGAGCCAAATTTTTACAATAAAAGGCAAATAGCAAAATGTTATATCAATGTTGGGGAAAATAAACTACATCAGATTTTAAAAATCATCCTGCGGGGCATCTTCAGTGCCGGCGATGCTGTATTCATTATTTTCCTCATCTTCTTCGCCAATTTTTTCGTTGGCGTCATCTTGTTGAGCACCTGGCACATCGAGGTCAGTACCGGTTACGTTCTTTTTAAAACTTTCTTCGTTGAGCGGCGTTCCGTCATCATCAGTGCTATCTAAGGCTGCTTTCCGCAGGTTTTGATCATCACCGGGCATGTCATTCGCTGATTTTCTCAGGTCATCTTTTTCAGTTTGAGAAACATTCGAATCCTCACTCTCCATAATTTCCTGATCAATATTTTCTTCATAAATATCATCTCCTTCTTCATCAGCGGAGGAAATAGTGGTATCTGCTAGCTCGCCAAGGGGCGCCGGCACAAAATCTTCCTGACCTGGAATCTCATTTACATCGGGAAGGGTAACTTCAACTGTCTCTTTTTCCAGTTCTTCGCGATCGTGTGGAGAATCTATCTGATCAGATAATTCGTCTTTTTTAGGATTTATCGGGTTTTGTGCCATATGTTCTTTTTATTACGATTCCTGAAAATATAATGCCAATATTGGATGACGGCAGCATGGCAGGTTTTTTGAAATTATTTATTCTGATAAACTTTTACTCGCGATGGAATATCAACAAATACAATCACCTTCCTTTTATATAAACGAGGCATCAGTCAGTAAAACGTATTTTACAAAGCAGCTGAATACGATTGAAATTATTTTAAAAAAAAGATCTCGGAAAATTTCTCAAAAAGATATTCACGAGTTACGTATTGCGGTTAAAAAGATAAAATCACTTTCGGCCCTTGTTCTTTTTTGTGAGCCAGGTTTCAGAATCAGGAAATTTATGAAACCGTTTAAAAAAATTTTTACCGTTGCCGGCAAATTGCGCGAACTGCAGTTAGAAAAATCCAGGCTGAAAAAAATGCAATTGCTCGGTTCACTGAAGGATTATTCTCATCACTTGAAGAGCCGATTAAAAAAGAAGAAACATCTTTTCTTTTCCCTGGCAAACGCAAAGTTTATACGAAAACTGCAAAAAAGATCTAAAATGATTCTTTCCGGTTTTGACAGTGTTAGCAAGACTTTAATAAACCGCTTCCTTGAAGAAAAAAGAAATGAGATCAGCGGTTTAGTGGCGACGGCTAATTTAAAAGAGAATGATGCCCATCGGCTGCGCAAAATATTGAAGGAGCTTTATTATACCTTAATAATTTTTGACGCAAAAGACACACGTTTTAAAAATATTGACGGATTTCAACAGTTATTAGGACAATGGCACAACGACGTCGTTTTGAAAAATTACCTTCAAAAAGCGTTGGATGATAAAGATGAAGCAAAAAAGGAATTAAAGATTATCAGCGAAGTGAGAGACAAGATATCTTTTGAAAGTAATTTCCTCTTTCAACAAATAAAAGCGGCTACTCACGGTATCGACAGTTTTTTATTCAAACCCCGGAAGCTTTCAATACCATAAGAAAAACGGTATTTGTCGACATATTTTTGTAGGCACATTTTTTCCTCGTTGATTACTGCTCTAATTGTGTTTTAATTATTTTGTAAATCTTCACATATTTTTTTTGTTATTCAAATCATTCCGCCTACTTTTGCACTCCCAAAATAAAAGGGGAATAAAAAAAGTTCTTTAAAATGTCTCAGAGAATCAGGATAAAACTTCAATCTTACGATCACAATCTGGTAGATAAATCTGCAGAAAAAATTGTAAAGACAGTACGCAGTACAGGTGCAGTAGTAACAGGACCGATTCCTTTACCTACCCACAAAAAAATATTTACTGTTTTGCGTTCTCCACACGTAAATAAAAAAGCGCGTGAGCAGTTCCAGTTGTGTACGCACAAACGTTTGTTGGACATATACACCAGCAGTTCAAGAACCGTAGATGCGCTTTCAAAACTGGATTTACCATCAGGCGTTGACGTTGAGATTAAAGCATAAGTATTTTCCACAAGGAAAAACTTAAAAGTTCTTATAAAAAATTGTAACACTCAAGTACCGGAATTCCTGTACCGCTGAGTATAATAAAATAGAAATGAAAAGTATTATTGGAAAAAAAGTTGGCATGACCAGCATTTTCGATAGTAATGGCAGGCAGACCGCCGTGACCATTATTGAAGCGGGGCCGTGCGTAGTTACCCAGAAAAAAACTGTAGAAACCGACGGTTACAACGCAGTCCAGATTGCTTTTGGAGATAAAAAAGAAAAGCATACCCTCCTCTCAGAAAAAAACCACTTTGCCAAAGCAAACACTCCTGCAAAAAAATTCGTAAAAGAAATCCGCGATAGCGAAACAGACAAAAATGTTGGCGACACCATTGGCATTGACATATTTGCCGAAGGCGATAAAATCTCTGTCGTTGGCACCACCAAAGGAAAAGGTTTCCAGGGTGTTGTAAAACGTCATGGCTTTCATGGTGTAGGTGAGCAATCTCACGGACAGCATGACAGGTCAAGAGCGCCGGGATCCATCGGCGGCTCCTCATATCCATCCAGGGTATTTAAAGGAATGCGCATGGCAGGCCGCATGGGTAATGACAAAGTGCAGATGAAAGGTCTTAAAATCGTAAAGATTTTCCCCGAAAAAAATTATTTATTAATTAGCGGTTCGGTTCCCGGACACAACGGTTCAATCGTTTTAATCCAGAAATAATATGCAAGTAGATATAATAAATATAGAAGGCCAAAAAACTGGCAGAACTATTGACCTGCCGGAAGAAATTTTCGGCGCAGAGCCAAACAGCCATGTTATCTGGCTTGCAGTAAAACAATATCTTGCTGCACAGCGCCAGGGAACCAGCAAAGTGAAAACGCGTGCTGAAGTGCATGGTTCATCCAAGAAGCTTCATAAGCAAAAAGGAACCGGTGGCGCACGTAAAGGTAATTTGCGTAACCCGTTGTACAAAGGCGGTGGTACTGTTTTTGGGCCTAAACCTCATGGTTATGATATCAAAGTTAACCGTAAAGTAAAAGATCTTGCCAAGATTGGCGCCTTGAGTGCAAAAGCAAAAGATAATAAAATAATTGTGGTGGAAGATGCTTCTGTGGAGATGGAAAAGCCAGCTACCAAAGAATTCAACAAGATGTTTCTTACTATCAATGGCGAAAGCAGGAAGTCGTTGTTTGTAATGGCTGATTATAATGAAATCATTTACAAGAGTTTCCGTAATGTGCCTTCAATCTGTGGTACTTTATTAAGCGACATCAATACATATGATATTGTAAACGCCGATTCGGTGGTATTTACAGAAAGCGCAGCAAAAATATTTGTAGAAGAAATTAAAGAAGAAAAAGAAGAAGCGGAAGCTTAAGCATTGTGGTTCAGCAAACGAACAAATAACTCAAATTTTCAAATTAGAATAATGAAACCATCAGACGTGTTAATAAAGCCGGTACTTTCAGAAAAAGTAAATCGCTTGTCCGAAAAATACAACCGGTACACTTTTATTGTAAACCGCAAGGCCAACAAGCTTGAAATAAAAAAAGCGGTTGAAGAGTTTTATGGAGTTGGCGTAGAAGAAGTAAACACTTTGACAATGCCTTCTAAAGTAAAGCAGCGCAATACAAAAGCGGGCTTATTGATCGGCCGTAAACCAGCCAAAAAGAAAGCAATCGTAACAGTTTCTGAAGGTGATACGATTGATTTGTATGGGAATGTGTAGGAAGTAGAAAGTAGAAAGAATTAAGAAATATTAATTATAAAAAGATTGAGAGTTTAGAAAACCGAAAATCGAAAATCGAAAATCATGGCTTTAAGAAAATACAAACCGACTACCGCAGGAACCCGCTGGAGAATAGGCAATGCCTATGCTGAAGTAACTACCAACGTTCCTGAAAAAAGCCTGGTAGAAATGGTACATCACACGGCAGGCCGCAATGCACAGGGCCGCAGAAGTATGCGTTACCTTGGTGGCGGGCACAAGAAAATGTATCGTATCGTTGATTTCAAAAGAAATAAAAAAGATATTGCTGCAACGGTAAAAACAATTGAGTACGATCCGAATCGCAGTGCTTTTATCGCTTTAATTAATTTTGTTGATGGCGAGAAAAGATACATTATTGCTCCACAGGGTTTACAGGTTGGCGCTACTATTATAAGCGGGGATGCTGTAGCTCCGGAACTTGGAAATGCATTACAACTGAAAAACATGCCTTTGGGTACTGTAGTTCATAATATTGAAATGCAACCAGGCCAGGGTGGAAAATTAGCGAGGAGCGCAGGTTCTTCAGCTCAACTGGCTAATAAAGAAGAAAAATACGCGGTGTTGAAAATGCCAAGTGGTGAGTTGAGGAAAATATTGATTAATTGCTATGCAACAGTTGGAGTTGTTTCGAACAGTGACCATAGTCTTGAAAGCAAAGGAAAAGCGGGCAGAAACAGGTGGAAAGGAATCAGGCCAAGAACAAGAGGCGTAGCAATGAACCCGGTTGACCATCCGATGGGTGGAGGTGAAGGAAAAGCATCCGGTGGACATCCGCGGAGCAGAACCAATAAATATGCTAAAGGTGAAATCACCCGTACCCGTGGAAAAGGTTCTGATAAAATGATTATTCAGAGAAGAAATGGTAAGAAATTGCCGAATAAGTAGAAAGTAGTAAGTGGATATCAAATACAAACATTAAAACCGAACATAAAAAATGGCTCGTTCAATTAAAAAAGGTCCTTATGTAGAAGCAAAGCTCGAAGATAAAGTGCTTGGCATCAACGAAGGAAAATCAAAAAAAGGTGTTATTAAAACATGGTCGCGCAGGTCAACAATTACGCCCGACTTTGTAGGCCACACTTTTGCAGTGCACAACGGCAATAAATTTATTCCCGTGTATGTAACTGAATTTATGGTAGGCCACAAGTTAGGTGAATTTGCACCAACAAGAAATTTTAAAGGACACTCAAGTAAAAAGATTGCTTAATACGAGTAGCAAGTATTTAGTAGCAAGTATTTAGTAGAAAGTACAAGAAATTAAAATAAATATGGAAGCAGTAGCAAAACTTAATAATTATCCGACATCACCCCGCAAAATGCGTTTGCTGGCAGATTTGATTCGTGGAATGGAAGTAGAAAAGGCTTTGGGAATTTTACAATTCAATCCAAAACATCCTGCTGTGCCGATGTATAAATTATTAAAGAGCGCCATTAACAATTGGGAACAGAAGAATGCAGACGAAAAAGTGGAAGATGCCGGCCTCGTTGTAAAAACAATAATGGTGGATGGTGGCAGAGTAATCAAAAGAATGCGGCCTGCTCCGCAAGGCCGTGGCTATCGCGTCCGCAAACGCAGCAATCACGTTACGATTGTTGTAGATAGTATCAACAGCAATTCTGTACCAGGAATAAAAAAACAAAAAGCGAAAGCCGAAGCAGCACCGGTAGCAGAACAGGCGCCCGTAGCAAAAAAAGAAACGGCTAAAAAGCCTGCGGTTAAAAAGGCAGCTCCAAAAAAAGAAACCCTGAAGAAAGAGGCAACTGCTAAAAAAGTAAAACCTTCAGCAGAAAAAGCTGAAAAGGCATCATCAGACAAAAACACAAATAAATAAAAACCGAATAATGGGTCAAAAAGTAAATCCGATTGGGAACAGGCTGGGAATCATCCGTGGATGGGACAGTAACTGGTTTGCAAATCCAAAAGATTATGGTAAAAAATTGATTGAAGATGACAGGATCAGAACCTACCTGAATGCCCGTATCAACAAAGGTGGTATATCAAAGATTGTAATAGAACGCACACTAAATAAATTGATCGTTACGATTCATACTTCCAAACCGGGAATTATTATCGGAAAGGGTGGTGGAGAAGTAGATCGCATCAAAGAAGAATTGAAAAAATTGACGGGTAAGGAAGATGTTCAGATAAACATTCTTGAAATACGACGCCCTGAATTAGACGCAGCTATTGTAGCAGATACTATTGCCAAACAAATCGAAAACCGTATCAACTATAAAAGAGCGATCAAAATGTCTATCGCTTCTGCCCTCAGAATGGGAGCCGAAGGAATAAAAGTAAGAGTAGGAGGCCGTTTGGGCGGTGCTGAAATTGCACGCAGTGAAGAAATAAAACAGGGGCGTACTCCATTGCATACTTTAAGAAT
>JAHEZB010000283.1 GCA_023251285.1 Chitinophagaceae bacterium
ATTACACGGAGTTGTAAGCCGCAATCTTTTTCAAAACCTTTTTCCACGCTGGCCTGCGCCTGAAGTACCGGTAGGTTATGTAACCAATGGTGTACACATGCCTTGTTGGGATTCTGAATATGCAGATGAAATTTGGACAGAAGCCTGCGGCAAGGATCGCTGGAGAGGCGGCCTTGAAAATATGGAAGAGCATATCACAGCAATCCCTGATGAAAAGCTCTGGCAATTTCGTAACAAGTCCAGAAACAATCTTGTCGATTTTATACGCCAAAGATTTGAAAAGCAAACCATGATTTCCGGTTTATCTGCCCAAGTTGTGGAAGCTGCGAGGCAAGTTTTTGATCCCAATACGCTAACGCTGGGTTTTGCCCGCCGCTTTGTTCCTTATAAAAGACCCGGTCTTTTGTTACATGACCCCGAAAGATTTGTACGCATACTCACCAATCCCGAACAGCCCGCGCAATTGGTCATCGCCGGAAAAGCCCCGCCATCCGATGAATCAGGAAAGGCTTTAATAAGACAGTGGGTACAATTTATTCAACAGAATAATTTATACAAGCATGTAATTTTCCTGAGTGATTACGATATGTTTTTGACAGAAAATATGGTGCAGGGCGTAGATGTGTGGCTCAACACACCGAGACGGCCCTGGGAAGCAAGCGGAACGAGCGGTATGAAAGTGCTGGTCAATGGCGGCATTAATTTATCGGAGTTAGATGGATGGTGGGCAGAAGCTTATAGGCCGGAAGTGGGCTGGGCATTGGGCGATAAACAGGAACATGGCGATGACCCTGCGTGGGACGCTGCCGAAGCGGAAGCATTGTACGATTTACTGGAACATCAGGTAGTACCTGAATTTTATACAAGAAATCAAAATGGCGTATCGGAACGTTGGGTACAGCGGATGCGAAACAGCATGGCCACACTTTCACCTCGCTTTTCCGCCAATCGCACTGTACGTGAATACGCAGAAACCTATTACCTGCCTTTGGCTGCGAATTATCTAAAAAGGGCTGCCGAAAAAGGAATGGCAGGAAAAAAAATCGTTGATATAAAAAATGATTTAAGAAATAAATGGGGGCAAATAAATTTTGGAGAGCTGCAAATTGAAAATATTGAAAACGGTTATCACTTTCACCTACAACTATGGCTGAATGGTATAAACCCTGATGATGTATCAGTGGAGCTTTATGCGAATGGAATAAATTCCGAAGCACCGGAAATAATAAAAATGGAGACAGGTTCAATTGAGAATAGTGGCGCATATAAATATCATGCAGAGGTTAATACAGCAAGACCTGCAAGCGACTACACAGCTCGAATTATTCCATGTTACGAAAGCATTTCATTACCATTGGAAGATAACTTGATTCTATGGCAGCGCTAACATTAATTTAATAAACCGAAAATATAAATGAAAGAAGCAAAGATTATAACAACCTTATTTCCCGATATTGGTGGAGTGTTGCTTACCAATGGATGGAGTCATGAATCCAGAGAACCGACTGCTTAAAAATTTGAGCCGGATATACCCGAATTGGAAACCGGGCAAGCCATTTCCTTTGAGACGCATGGAGGAATGCTAAATAAATTGCCACACATGAATCCGGGTTTTAAGCATCATTAAGGTTAGTATAGCTGAAAGTTGTTAAAATATTTAATCATCATTTTCTAAACAATTAAAACTTAAACAGATGAAAAAGTTCAATTATGGTATTATGCTGGCAATTAATATTCTTGCAATTTCTACAGCAGTAGCACAAAAAGACAGTAGCGGTATTTATAAAACTGCTAAGGATTTTCAAGAAAGAAAGTTGTCGTATGCTATTAATTACAAAACAGAAAAACACAAAATCAAAAACAATCTTCTTTTTAATAGTAAAGAGATAAAAGTTAAACACGCCGGCGAAACTTACACCTTACCAAAGAATGAAACGTATGGATTTAGAAATACGAAAGGTGAAGAAATTAGGTTTGTAGACAATAAAGAATATAAAATACTTAATCCGGGTGAGGCTTTATTAATTTATGTTTACGAGCATCCTTCTCACTCACCAAAAGAAACTGAAAAATATTCGCCATTGTATTATTTCAGTACAGATGCATCTTCTGCTCCAATGTCTCTGACGAAAGCAAACCTTAAAGCAGCATTTCCTGATAATCATAAGTTTCATGATGCATTAGATGCTCAATTTAGAAGTGATAAGGAATTATACACATACGATCAATTTCACAAAATGTACAAGCTGAATTGGATTATACAAAATACCATGAATTAATTCCTACCCAAAGATTAAACGACATTTCAGGATAAGACCATGCCGGTGGATGCAATACCTGATCTTTCCGAGAATCAGGTGATTGTTTATTCAGAGTATATGGGCCGTAACCCAAAGATCATGGAAGACCAGATTATTGGTGGAGTGTTGCTTATCAATGGATGGAGTCATGAATACAGAGAACCGGCTGCTGAAAAATTTGAGCCGGATATACCCAAATTGGAAACCGGGTAAGCCATTTCCTTTGAGACGCATGAAATTGGCAAGATTACCCCTGACGAATATTTGGATATTACTGTTTTTTATGAACACAGGAATTCTCAAAAGATGAATTCCCGCAATTCATGTTCTTACAATCACAGCCATACTATGAAATGATTGAATTAATAAAGCGGTTAAAAAAGAAATATGGATTAAAGATTGTTGCAGTAAGCAATGAAGCACGGGAATTAGATACTTACAGAATGTATCCGTATTTACAACGGTTGCTGAAAGCTTGGGGATAAAGGGCATTTGTCTATTGATTATGAAACAACCTGCAAAAAATTGCAGTCATTAGGATTTGAAACTACATTATGAAACAGGAAAATTCAAATATTCTTACAATGAATGGTGGTTCGTCCAGCATTAAATTCGCTTTGTATAGCATGGACGAAAAGCCAGGGAAATTTTTTTCAGGACAAATAAAAAGGATTGGATTGGATGACACTGAATTTACCGTTATCAACAATATCACCGATGAAAAAAATGAAATCATAATAGATGTAACAAATTTCAAAGAAGCCACGGAAATTTTAATAGAATGGTTACAAAAGCAAAAATATTTTGACCAGGTTAGTTGTATCGGTCATCGCATCGTCCATGGTATGGAACATACACATCCGGAAATTATTGATGATAACTTGTTGAAGGAATTAAATAAAATTAGTGAGTATGATCCTGATCATCTTCCCACAGAAATTGTAATGATAGAATTGTTAAAAAAGCAATTTCCTTACTTATTCCAGATTGCCTGTTTTGACACATCCTTTCATACAACCATGCCTAAAGTTGCCAGGGCTTTTGCCATCCCTAAGAAATATTATGATAAAGGTATTCAGCGATATGGCTTTCATGGCATTTCTTACAGTTATTTAATGCAGGAATTAAAAAAGAAAAATGAAGCAGAAGCGAGAGGACGAATTATTCTTGCACATCTTGGCAATGGAGCTAGTCTTGCTGCAGTTAAAGAAGGTAAATGCTTAGACACTTCAATGGGTTTTACACCTGCAGGCGGAATAGTAATGAGCACACGCAGTGGCGACCTGGATCCCGGAGTAGGATGGTATTTTATGCAAAAAGGTATGGATGCAAAAGATTTTAATGATCTGATTAATCATCAATCGGGGTTGCTCGGTATTTCAGGTTATAGCTCTGACATGCAGGACTTGCTTCAACATCAAAAAGATAATAAACATGCAGCATTGGCCATTGAAATATTTTGTTATCAAATAAAAAAATACATCGGTGCATACACCGCAGCTTTGGGCGGGCTTGATACATTGGTTTTTTCCGGAGGCATTGGTGAGCATGCACCTGTAGTACGTTCACGCATTTGTAAAGATTTTGATTATTTGGGAATTGAAATTGATGAAGAAGAAAATCAAGAAAATGCAGTGATTATTTCAACAGCAAAGAGTAAAGTAAAAGTGTATGTAATACCAACTGATGAAGAAATAATTATCGCAAAAGAAACAAGAAAACTTTATATAAAGGCTCAAAATAAAACAAAATAATTATCAATAAAAAAATTCAATCATGGAAACACAATCTTTAGAGACAACGAAGGCCCGCCTGAATGACGAAGTAGGGCAGGAAACATTATCAGATGAAATGCTTCAGAAAATAAATGCCTACTGGCGGGCAGCAAATTATTTGTCAGTAGGACAGATTTATTTGTACAACAATCCTCTTTTAAGAGAACCGTTGAAAGTGGAAGATATTAAACCAATGCTATTGGGCCATTGGGGAACAACACCCGGTCAGAATTTTATCTATGCTCATCTCAACAGGATAATAAAAAAGTATGACCTCAACATGATTTATATTTCGGGACCTGGTCATGGAGGGCCGGCAATTGTGGGAAATGTATATCTGGAAGGCACCTATACTGAAGTATATCCGAATATCAGTCAGGACGAAGAAGGACTAAAAAAATTATTTACGCAATTTTCTTTCCCCGGTGGAATACCAAGCCATGTTTCCCCTGAATGTCCCGGCTCTATTCA
>JAHEZB010000284.1 GCA_023251285.1 Chitinophagaceae bacterium
GCCGATCAATCTTGCCGGAAACTTTGCCAGCGATAGTGGTTGGAATTTAAGTATAAAATCACCTCATCTCGTGTATGGAACAATGATCATTGATTCAATGAATTTTATTGCAGCCACTAAAAACGGAGCTCTTGGTTTTAATACTTCATTAATGCATTTCGAAAGTGGCAAATCATTACATATTTATGCAACAACGCTCGATGGAACACTTCAAAATAACAAGGCTGATTTTACATTAAATATTAAAGATAAGAGTGCAAAAAATAAATACAGATTAAGCGGTATCCTCAATCAGCCTTCTTCAAATAAGTATGTTTTTAGTTTGAAGCCCGACAGCCTTCTTTTAAATTATGAGAAATGGACCGTAAATGCAGATAATTACATTCAATATTTTAATAAGGATATAAACGCCCACAATTTCATTTTAACGCAGGAGAATCAACATTTGGGAATCAACAGCACGGGTACTCAACCAAATTCGCCCATGCAATTAAGCTTTCAAAATTTTAAGATTGCAACACTCACCGGCTTTGTGCAAAGTGATTCTTTGCTGGTTAATGGGCTATTAAATGGCAATGCTACCGTAAAAAATATTCAAACGCAACCAACTTTTATCACTGATCTGACTGTGGACAGCCTCAGTATTTATAATGACACAATCGGGCGGCTTACTGCAAAAGTAAATAACAATGTAGCAAATACCTATCATGCTGATGTAACTCTTAATGGACGCGGAAATGAAGTAAATGTCAATGGCGATTATGTAGTAAAACCGGTGAACAGCAGTTACAATTTTGTAGTGGATATTGTAACCCTTCAGATGAAAGCGCTGGAAGGATTTACAAAAGGCAATTTGAAAGATGCCACCGGAACGATGTATGGCAAAATAGCTTTAAACGGAAGCCTGAAAAGCCCAAATATTGATGGCAGGCTTCAGTTTAATAATACGGCGTTTAATGTAACTAAACTGAATAATGTTTTTAAAATTGATAAATCGGCCATAGCCATTATTAATAATAAAGGAATAGAATTCAATAAATTTACCATTCGCGATGAAGCGAACAATGCAATTGTAATAGATGGCGCAGTTAATACTCCTGATTTTCTAAATTATACTTTTAATTTACAAATAAATGCGCAAAACTTCCAGGCAATTAATTCTACCAATAAAGACAATAAGATTTTTTATGGGAAAATGGTTTTCTCCACAAGGCTTACGGTAAAAGGAACACCTACTCATCCTATTGTTGATGGCGATTTAACGATCAATGATAAAACTGATTTTACGGTGCTATTGCCGCAGCAGGAGCCAGGCGTTGAAAAACGGAAAGGTATTGTACGTTTTGTGGATATGAGCGCTACTGCAGAAGATTCTTTGTTTATGGCTCCCTACGATTCGCTCAAGACTTCTCCACTCGTTGGCTACGACGTTTCACTCAATATTAACATCGATAAAAATGCCATGTTCAATATGATTGTCGATGCTGCCAATGGCGACTTTTTAAAACTCAAAGGAACCGGCCAATTAACCGCCGGAATAGATGCGAGTGGAAAAATTACGTTGGTTGGTTCTTATGAAATTGATGAAGGAACTTACAATCTTTCATTCAACTTTTTGAAAAGAAAATTTAATATTCAAAAAGGAAGCACTATTGTGTGGACAGGAGAACCTACCACTGCCCAGCTTAATGTAACCGCCATTTACATTGCCAACACTGCCCCGATAGATTTGGTGCAGGATCAATTGGCGGGTACAAATACGGTTGTTTACAAGCAGAAATTGCCTTTTGAGGTTCATCTTATATTGCAGGGAGAGCTTTTAAAACCCAGCATCTCCTTCGATATCGTATTGCCGGAAGACAAAAATTATAATGTATCAAAAGACGTAGTGACCACAGTGGAAACGAAGCTGACACAACTGCGCCAGGAAAACGGGGAAATGAATAAGCAGGTGTTTGCTTTATTGTTATTGGGCCGGTTTGTAGGTGAAGATCCTTTTAGCAGCAGTGGCGGTTCGATGAACGCCGGCACTTTTGCGATGCAAAGTGTAAGCCGCCTGCTTTCTGAGCAACTGAATGACCTCGCTTCCAATCTGATCCAGGGAGTGGATATCAATTTTGATTTGGCAACGAAGCAGGATTATACAACAGGAACTGAGCAAAACAGGACCGACCTGAATGTGGGTATTACTAAAAATCTGTTGAGTGACCGCCTCTCAGTCACTGTTGGTAGTGCTTTTGAATTGCAGGGGCCGATGCAAACCAATCAGCAGGCAAGTAACCTGGCCGGAAATATTTCTGTAAATTATAAATTGAGCAAAGATGGCCGTTACATGCTGAGGGCATTTCGTAAAAATGATTATACCGAAGAAATAGAAGGGTATGTAATAGAAACAGGGCTTTCCTTTGTAATCTCGGCTGATTTTAATAAGTTGAAAGATTTGTTTACCACAAAAGAACAGCGTAGAAAGAAAAGGCAAATCAAACAGCATAATAAGGAAATAAAAAAAGAAGATAACACAAGACTGGTGAAGGAGAAAGAAGAAATTACTCCCCCATCCAAAGCAAAGGAAAATGACAAATAAGACAAGCATATTATTTTTAGCCATTACTTTGGTCCTGATCGCTTCATGCAATACCACCAAACTGGTACCCAAAGGTGATGCATTATATACGGGCGCAACCATTAAAGTAAAAGATAGTACCCTTTCAAAAAAAGAAAAGAAAACAGTTGTTGATCAAACGAAAGGATTACCACGGCCTTTGCCTAACAGCAAACTTTTAGGTATTCCGTTTAAACTGATTTTGTACAACATGGCAGGGGATACTTCAAAGCATGGATTTATCAGGAAGTTTCTAAGAAAGATAGGACAACCACCAGTTCTCTTGAGTAGTGTGAACCTGGATTATAATGTAAAAATCCTGCAAAATTTTTTACAGAATATCGGCTACTTCCAGGCAGAAGCTTCCGGCGATACCATTGTGAAAAAGAAAAAAGGCCATGCGTATTATACTTTGACTCCCGGAGCTCAATATACAATAAAAGGTGTCGACTTTGATACCGACAGTACCGCCATCGGACAGGCAATACAGGCTACAAAAGCCAGGTCTTTTTTGCATCCCGGCGACGCGTTTAATCTCCAAATAATTAAAGGGGAGCGGGAGAGGATTGACGGACTTTTAAAAGAAGAAGGATATTATTATTTCAGTCCTGAGCTCTTGATTGTTGATGCCGATAGTACTATAGGAAATCACCAGGTAAATATGTATCTGAAGGTAAAAAGCACGACACCCCAGCAGGCCAAAAAACCTTACATCATTGACAACGTCTATATTTATCCCAATTATCACCTGAACGGAAACCGGACAGATACTGCCCATGAAAACCAATATTTGTATGATGGTTATTATATAGTAGATCCCCGCAAAAAGTTTAAACCGAAGTTGTTCCCGGAAATCATGCGTTTTGATTCAGGAGATGTTTACAACCGCGCCGATCACAATCTCACGTTGAGCAGGTTGATCAATCTGGGAGTTTTTAAATTTGTGAAAAACCGCTTTGAGCTTGAGCCAAATGAAAGCAAAGGAGATACCGGCAGGCTCAATACCTATTATTACCTGACGCCACTGCCCAAAAAGAGGATACAGGCAGAAATATCCGGAAGTACCAAATCCAACAACTATGTCGGCTCGTCAGTTACCGCTACGTTTGGCAACAGGAATACGTTTAAAGGAGCGGAGCAACTGTCCGTCCATGCGAATGTGGGAAGCGAAGTGCAGTATAGTGGTTACCAGAGCGGATTTAATACCTATCGTCTCGGGGGCGGAATTACATTTACCATTCCCAAATTTGTTGTTCCTTTTTTCCATTTTAATACTACCAACGCGTATGTTCCAAAAACAAAAATTGATTTAGGATACGACCTGCTGAACCGCAGAAAATTATATACCCTCAATTCTTTCAACGCTCAGTTGGGGTATGAATGGAAACCGAGTATCTACGTGACCCAGACTCTTAATCCAATCGCTATCAATTATGTAAAAGCGCTGAACGTAACGCAATTATACAAAGACAGTCTTGGTAATAATCCTATTTTAAAGCATGCGATAGATACGCAATTCGTAGTTGGATCTAATTACACCTATACCCGCGATCCATTTTTAAATAACCCGTATGGAACCGGCTTGTACTTTAGCGGATTGGCCGACCTTTCCGGAAATATTGCCGGTTTGTTTGTGCCGGAAGATCCCGTTACAAAAAAGAAAAGACTCTTTAACGCGCCTATTTCGCAATACGTAAAAGCGCAATCAGACGTACGGTATTACTGGGAAATGGATCCCAAAATGAGGTTGGCAAACCGGCTCCTGATCGGCTTTGGTTATCCTTATGGAAATTCGCAGCAATTGCCCTATATCAAACAGTTTTTCATGGGCGGAAACAACAGTATTCGGGCATTTCGAAGCCGGTCGGTAGGGCCCGGAACTTACAGGCCTCCAAAAGCGGATAGTCTCAATTTTTTCCCGGATGAATCCGGTGATAT
>JAHEZB010000285.1 GCA_023251285.1 Chitinophagaceae bacterium
GCAGAAGACGCCGGCAGAACAGAAGATGAGTACCTGGCAAAAGTGATCGAAGCGGTTATTAAAGGAGGGGCGACAACCGTCAATATTCCTGATACAACCGGTTACTGTTTGCCGTATCAATATGGAGAAAAAATTGCTTTTCTGAAGAATAATGTTGGCAATATTGATAATGCTGTAATTTCCTGTCACTGTCATAATGATCTGGGGCTGGCAACAGCAAATTCCATTTCCGGAGCTATAAATGGAGCACGACAAATTGAATGTACCATAAATGGTTTGGGCGAAAGGGCCGGTAATACTTCATTGGAAGAAGTAGTGATGATCATTAAACAACATAAAGATCTGGGGTTCTTTACGGATATCAATTCTACAAAATTAAATCCAATGAGCAGGCAGGTTTCTGATACCATGCGCATGCCGGTTCAACCGAATAAGGCCATTGTTGGCAGCAACGCATTTTCACATTCTTCCGGAATTCACCAGGATGGCTTCTTAAAGGATACACTTACTTATGAAATCATCAGCCCCGAAGAAGTTGGGGCAGATAGTTCCAAAATCGTTCTGACTGCGAGAAGCGGAAGAAGTGCACTCGCTTATCGCTTTCAAAAGTTAGGATATGAATTTTATAGAAACGATGTGGATGTACTATACGATCGGTTTTTAAAAATAGCTGATCATAAAAAAGTAGTGGAAGACGAAGATCTTTCTGCACTGGCAAACAACTATCAGAAAGCAGAAGAAATAATGCAAAAGGCATAATGCACAAGGCAATGTTTGATTTTAAAATCTTGATACTAAATTAAAAATGGGCAAAACACTATTTGAAAAAATCTGGGAAAAGCATTTGGTAAAATCAATACCGGATGGGCCTGATGTAATTTATATTGACAAACATTTCATTCACGAAGTAACAAGTCCACAGGCTTTTTCGGGGATTGAAAAAAGAGGACAACAAATTTTCAGACCGTTGAAAACGGTTGCTACAGCGGATCACAACGTTCCAACAATCAACCAGCACCTTCCTATTGTTGAAGAAATGAGCAGACTGCAGGTACAAAAACTGCTGGATAATTGTAAAAAACATCGGATAGAATTATATGGATTAGGGCATCCTTTCCAGGGAATCGTACATGTGATAGGCCCGGAATTAGGAATTACACAACCAGGAATGACAATCGTTTGTGGCGACAGCCATACTTCTACTCACGGTGCTTTTGGCTCTATTGCTTTCGGAATTGGAACAAGCGAAGTAGAAATGGTTTTTGCTTCGCAATGCATATTACAAAACAAACCCAAAGTAATGCGCATTAATGTGGAAGGCGAATTAAATAAAGGGGTTGTTTCAAAAGATATTATTCTTTACATCATTTCAAAGATCTCTGCAAGTGGCGCTACCGGCTACTTTGTAGAATATGCAGGTTCTGCTATTCGCGCACTTTCTATGGAAGCCCGAATGACGATATGTAACATGAGTATTGAAATGGGCGCGCGCGGCGGGATGATTGCTCCTGATGAAACGACGTTTCAATACACGAAGAACCGGTTGTTTGCGCCAAAGGAGGACGCGTGGGATGAAAAAGTAGAAGAATGGAAAAAATTGTATTCTGATGAAGATGCGGTTTTTGATAAAGAAATAAATATCAAAGCTGAAGAGATCGAGCCGATGATCACTTATGGAACTAATCCCGGGCTGGGGATTACCATCAATGCAAATGTGCCAACTGTTGAAAGCATTTCAGATGAAGGAGAAAGAAAAAATCTTATAAAAGCGTTGGAATATATGGGATTGACTGCAGGCCAATCGTTAAAGGGAATGCCGGTTCAAAATGTTTTTATTGGAAGTTGTACCAATTCAAGAATTGAAGATTTGCGTCTAGTCGCCTCAGTTATAAAAGGAAGAAAGAAAAACGAAAACGTAAATGTGCTGATCGTTCCCGGTTCGCAACAAGTAGCTGCACAACTTTCTGCAGAAGGTCTTGATGTTATCTTTACTGAAGCAGGATTCAAGATTCGGCAGGCAGGTTGCAGTGCGTGTTTGGGGATGAATGAAGATAAAGTGCCTGCGGGAGAATATTGTATTTCTACCAGCAACAGAAATTTTGAAGGAAGGCAAGGCGCTGGTTCCAGAACTTTATTAGCAAGCCCGCTAACAGCCGCTGCTGCTGCAATTACGGGAGTTGTAACTGATGTGAGAGAATTATTAAATTGAGAAAATGAAGTCACTTAAAAACATACAAAGCACTTTCATTCCACTAATGGAAGAAAATATTGATACGGATCAGATAATTCCTGCACGATTTCTGAAATCAACTTCGCGCGAAGGATTTGGAAAGAATTTGTTTCGGGATTGGAGATATTCTCATAACGATGAAGCGCAACCGAAAGCTGATTTTATATTAAACAAGCCTGAATACAAAGGTTCCATTCTGGTTGCAGGAAAAAATTTTGGCTGCGGTTCTTCACGCGAACACGCAGCATGGTCTTTGCTTGATTACGGCTTCCATGTAGTGGTGTCTAGTTTTTTTGCAGATATTTTTAAAAACAATGCACTGAATAACGGCGTGCTTCCGGTTCAGGTGAGCGATAAATTTTTACAAAAAATATTTGCACTGGAAAATGGTTCAACACTTTCTGTTGATCTGGAAAAACAAACTATTACAATAGATGCAACAGGAGAACAAGAGAAATTTGATATCAATAATTATAAGAAAACCTGTCTGCTGAATGGTTACGATGATATCGATTATCTATTAAGTATAAAGCAGGACATCATAAATTTTGAAAAGACACTTGCTTAAAAAATAATCATGCAAACGCCATCTATCATAGTTAAAGATCTTGTAGTGAAAACACAGGAGCAGACTGTGCTTGACGGAATTTCTTTTTCATTATCACCTAATCAACATTTGGCCATTCTTGGAAATGCAGAAAGCGGGAAAACGACATTTGCAAAAGCGATCGCAGGAAAAATACATTTTTCAGGAAATATATTTATTGACTTTGAGAATGTAACGGAGACGCATACACGAATTGCATTTGTAGAACAACGTTATTCTTTTAAAAACTTATCAGGCACCTCAGAGTTTTATTATCAGCAACGATTCAATAGTTTTGATTCAACAAATGCAGCTACCGTTTTTCAGGAATTGATGAAAACAGTTGCTAGCAGCAAACAAATAAATAACGTCAATTCTGTTTTAGAAGATTTAGGAATTTTTCATTTAATAAATTCACCGCTTATTCAATTATCAAGTGGCGAACATAAGAGATTCCAATTAGCAAAAGCCTTGCTAAATCAGCCACAGTTGCTTCTTTTGGACAATCCTTATACCGGACTTGACATTTCCGCAAGGAAAAATCTTAATAAAATGCTGGAAGGCATTTCTCAAAAAGGCACACAGATTATTTTAATACCAGGGACTTTTCCAATTCCCGATTTTATTACACACATCGCATTTCTAAAAAATAAAAAACTCAGCTTTTTTGGGGAAAAAGAAAATTTTCAAACCGAAAATTTTATTCAATCTGAAGAAATAAAAATATTTTATAACACAGAATTATTGCCAGAGTCGACTGAAGATTTTCAATTTGAAACCATAGTTGAGATGAAAAACGTTCACTTGAATTATGGTGAAAATATTATTCTAAAAAATCTGAGTTGGCAAATAGAATCCGGAGAAAAATGGTTATTAAAAGGACGTAATGGAGCAGGAAAATCTTCATTATTAAGCCTGATAACCGGCGATCATCCTCAGGCATATTCAAATGAGATTTACTTGTTTGGAAAAAGAAGAGGAACCGGCGAAAGCATCTGGGATATAAAGCAAAAAACAGGATATATTTCGCCGGAGCTTCATGCTTATTTTGACAAAAATATCACGTGTTTCAATGCGATCGCATCAGGCTACTTTGACACAATTGGTTTGTTTAAAAAATTAAGTGCAACACAACACAACAACATACTACAATGGTTGGATTTTTTACAACTTTCTCATGTGTCAAAAAAGTCTTTACATTCAATTTCTTTCGGTCTCCAACGAATGATCTTGCTTGTAAGGGCACTGGTAAAAAATCCATCACTGCTAGTGTTAGATGAGCCGTGCCAGGGGCTTGATGAGGAACAAAGCGCGCAATTTGTTTCTTTGATAGATCATGTTTGTACAAACTCAGACAAGACATTGATTTATGTAAGTCATGAAGAAAATAACATACCCGCATGCATTGAAAAAGTATTGCAATTAGAAAAAGGACAACATAAAATTTATTCGCTCAAGCAACAGACAGGACTTGCAGTAGCTTAACGAAAATTAATTATTAAAAACAGAAAAATAAATCCGCAGTGCGAAGAAAAAAATGAACAAGAACATAACAGTTATTCCGGGAGACGGCATTGGCCCGGAAGTAACGCGTGAAACTTTAAAAGTATTAAATGCAGTCGGTGCGAAATTTCATCATCAATTTAATTTCACTCATTGCCTGATGGGAGGAATTGCGATTGAAAAAACGGGTGACCCGCTACCGCAGGAAACAATAGATAGCT
>JAHEZB010000286.1 GCA_023251285.1 Chitinophagaceae bacterium
GCATCAATGTGAGCGGCAATACCAAAATTTCTTTGAAATCTTAAATCGGCCATTTGGCTTGTTTTTGTTTTTGTTATTTAATTATTTATCTCCTCGTCTAATCAGAAATTGCATTCACGTTTCAGACAATATTTCCAGATTTCTGTAAATTAAATTTAGAGGGCGCAAAGGTACGAAGATTCTGTAAAAAAATAAGCGCTCTTAAAGACAGATTTATAAGCATAAAGAGGTTTTAACAAAAAAAACTGTAATCTGCTGCTTACAACAAACGAACAAATAACCAGAAAAGGAATTCGGAATTTTATTTAAATGTTGATATGGCATTTAGTAATCCGTTTTGTTCTAATTATACTATTCTATCAAGCGCACGTTGTTAATATTCCTACTTTTACGCTTTAATAAAATCAATTGAACGAAAACGCAGGCTACAAAAAAAACTTATTCCGGAAATACAGGATTGCCACGAGCATATTTTTCTTTATTGCAGGATTAACATTTTCAACATGGGCAAGCCGGATTCCGGCTATCCAGACAAAACTTCATTTATCTGATGCCGGGTTAGGCGGCGTGCTATTTGCACTCCCGGCAGGTTTAATGATCAGTCTTCCTGTTTCCGGGTGGTTGGTATCGCGTTTTGGAAGCAGGCCAATGGTGATTGTTGGTTCTGTTTTTTACCCGCTCATTCTTTTGATGCTTGCTTCATCAACATCTGTGTTGCAATTGGTTCTTTCCCTGTTCTCTTTTGGAATCATGGGAAACCTCATCAACATTGCCATGAATACCCAGGCGGTGAGTGTGGAAACATTATATGGCAGATCGGTAATGGCTTCTTTTCATGGATTATGGAGTCTCGCCGGTTTTACCGGTGCAGTGATCGGAACTTTCTTTGTGTCAAGAGGTTTGCCGCCAATCATTCATTTTTCAATTGTTAGTGGGGTTTCCGTTTTACTCGTTATTTTGTCTTATAAATTCACTTTACCTCACGATATCGGGCACAGGCAGCGGCAAAAAGCCTTTGTGAAGCCGGACAAAAAGATTTTACTACTGGGAATGATTGCTTTTTGTTGTTTGGTAAATGAAGGAGCGATGTCAGACTGGAGCGGTGTTTATTTTAAAAATATTGTCAAGGCACCAGCTTCCCTTGTTACCCTTGGCTATGTAGCTTTTACCAGTACCATGGCTTTGGGGCGGTTTCTCGGCGATTCGCTCGTTACAAAATTTGGCGTAAAACGAATGTTGCAAATAAGCGGAAGTGTTATTACAACCGGGCTATTACTTGCGGTAATCTTTCCCTATTTATCAACAGCAACTGCCGGCTTCTTCCTCGTTGGTTTTGGTGTTTCTTCCGTAGTACCCATTGTATATGGACTCGCAGGCAAATCAACCACAATGAGCGCGGGTGCTGCTTTAGCAGCGGTTTCAACCATTGGTTTCCTGGGCTTTTTAATAGGGCCGCCGCTGATCGGCTTTATTGCCCAGGCAATCAGTTTGCGCTGGTCATTTACGCTGATTGCCATTCTGGGATTTGGAACTGCGCTGCTGGCGGGCAAACTGAAATTGAACAAATGAAGAATGAAAACAGTTTAAGATAGTTTAAATCATTTTCTACACTTACAATCTGTTTTCCTTGATTTCATTTACAATTCCGGGATCCAGCAAAGTTGTAGTATCTCCCAGATTCTCCATTTCTCCTTCAGCAATTTTTCGAAGAATGCGTCTCATTATTTTTCCGCTTCTTGTTTTTGGCAATCCGGTTACAAATTGGATTTTATCTGGCTTTGCAATGGGGCCAATGATTCTTGATACAGTTTCAAGTATATCTTGTTTGGCAAGTTCTTCATCGTGCGGCTTTTTCTCATTGATAACAAAAGCATAAATCCCCTGCCCTTTTATTGAATGCGGAAAACCAACTACAGCGCTTTCTACCACATTGGTATGCATGTTAATAGCATTCTCAACTTCTGCTGTACCAATCCTGTGGCCACTTACATTCAATACATCATCTACACGGCCGGTAATCCGATAGTTTCCTTCTTCATCTTTGAGTGCGCCATCTCCGGTAAAATATAATCCCGGATATGTAGCAAAATAATTTTTGCGACAGCGTTCATGGTCGCCATAAGTAGTTCTTAGAATTCCCGGCCATGGAGCTTTCATGCAAAGATTCCCTTTCAACAATCCATTTTCATCGCGTTCATGTGCTTCGTGTCCATGTTCATCAATGAGAACAGGCTGCACTCCGGGCAAAGGCAACGTAGCCCAGCTCGGTTTGGCCGGAGTAACTCCGGCTAAATTTGAAATCATGATCCTGGCAGTTTCAGTTTGCCACCAGGTATCTACGATCGGGCAACGTCCTTTCCCAACATGATCATCATACCAATGCCATGCTTCTTCATTGATTGGTTCGCCTACACTGCCGAGTACTTTTAATGAGCTTAAATCTTTTCCCTGCAATGGTTCCAGTCCATGCGCCATCAGGCTGCGGATCGCTGTTGGTGCCGTGTAAAGCGTATTTACTTTGTACTTATCCACGATATCCCAAAATCTTCCCGCATCCGGCCAGGTCGGTATTCCTTCAAACATCACGCTGGTGGCTCCTGCTGCCAGTGGCCCATATACAATATAACTGTGCCCTGTTATCCAACCGACATCGGCAGTGCAGAAATAAACATCACCTGGTTGATATTGGAATGTATTTACAAAAGTGTAAGTAGTCCAAACCATATATCCGGCTGTGGTATGCACTACTCCCTTTGGCTTTCCTGTTGAGCCGGAAGTATATAAGATAAACAGCGGATCTTCGGCATCCATTTCTACTGCCGGAAAACTGACTTCATTATTTTTTTCAATTTGAAATAGAGCATGATCCATTTCATCTTCCCACCAGATGTCGCGGCCTTTGATCATCGAAACCGGCCTGCGTGTACGGGTATAAACGATCACTTTTTTCACCATCTTATTTCCGATCAAAGCATCGTCAACTATACTTTTCAACGGAATATCTTTTCCTCCACGAAAAGCACCATCACAAGTGATAATAAATTCAGCTTTTGAATCTTCAAGACGATCTGCAATACTTTGAGAAGAAAATCCTCCAAAGATCACATTATGAATGGCGCCAATTCTTGCACAACCAAGTACTGCATAAGCCAGCTCCGGAACCATTCCCATGTAAATACAAACACGGTCTCCTTTTTTCACACCATTATTTATGAGCATTTGTGCTACCTGGCATACTCTTTTATGCAAGCGCGAATAAGTCACAATTCTGGTTCTCTCTTCCGGATTATTTGGCTCCCAAATAATGGCTGGCTTTTCACCCATTGTTTCAAGGTGACGATCGATACAATTCTCTGTAATGTTAAGTTTCGCACCTTTATACCATTCTACTTTTGGTTCAATAAAATTCCATTCGAGTACCTTATCCCATTTTTTTCTCCATTGAAAATTTTCAGCAATTTGCGCCCAAAATTCTTGCGGATTATCAACACTTTTTTGGTAAGCTTCTTTGTACTGTTCCAATGTTTTGATCTGATATGGATACTGCATGATTGAAATGATTTTTATTAGTTTGTGTCGCAAATGATTTTTAACATCTCATTCCTGTGTTATTTCTTCACCACTTTTTTACTTTGTAAATTTCTTGATTTTTTTTCTAAAAATTAATAAATAAGAATCCGCATTATTTGTTCGTTTACTGGTTTCTTTTAATTCAACATCAGCATTCACTTTTTCAAATCCTCTTTCTTCACTACCTCCGGAATTGCAGGTGTCATTGCTTTATAAACGGCATCTTCAATCGCGCCACGGATATTGTACTTGTATAAATTATCACTTCTTGTAGGATTCACTCTGTTGCTGAGAAATACATACACCAAATCATATTTTGGATCTACCCAAATGCAGATTCCTGTATATCCGGTGTGACCAAAAGTAAGTGGCGATGCAAATCTAGAGGGATAAGGATGTGCATCTGTAGTGGTATAATTATCTTTTTGCGGTTTATCAAATCCAATTCCGCGACGACTGATGCTGCTGTTGTAAGCAGTAAACAAGTTCAAAGTTTCGGGTTTTAGATATTGCTTGCCATTGAAAGATCCACCATCTAAAAACATTTGCAAAAGCGCGGCAATATTTTCTGCACTACTGAATAAACCTGCATGTCCGGCAACGCCACCAAACATCGCAGAACCTTCATCATGTACATCCGCATGCAAATGTTGATATCGGAAATAATTGTCGGCTTCTGTTGGCGCAACCAAATTGGTATCAAACCGGTTTCTCGGATTGAATCCTATGGAATGAAGTCCCATTGGTTGATAAAAATATTTATCAGCATATTTATCCAATCTCAACCCCGAAATAGCTTTTACAACATCGCCCATAAAAATGAAATCATTGTCACTATAAATATATTTATTGCCGGGGATTAATTTGCTATCAAGAATACTTTGATTCATGGAATCAGCATAATCGGTGCGCAAATACATATTCTGTGCAATCCTTACACTAAATTCGG
>JAHEZB010000287.1 GCA_023251285.1 Chitinophagaceae bacterium
GTTTTTAGCGGCGCCATTAACTCAAAGGATCCGCATAATCGTAACGCCAACCAGCAGCTGGTATCCCGGCGTCGGTGGGGTTTCTTTTACCGGTTCATTCATCTGGGGCGACGATACTCCCGGATTTGTTTTCCCCGACAGGCTCAATAACAGTCCTAAAATCATTGCGGAATGTTGTACACACGAAAGCGGCCATACCGTTGGACTTTCACACCAGGCAAAATATAACGGAACATGCACTTTGGTTTCCACTTACAATGAAGGTATGGGAGCCGGAGAAACAAGCTGGGCACCGGTTATGGGGAACAGTTATTATCGTAATTTATCGGGATGGAATAATGGACCAACCCCAAGCGGATGTACTGCAGACCAGGATAATCTTTCTATAATAACCAGTAGAAACGGGTTTACTTATCGTATGGACGATCACAGCGATGACCCGAATGTAAATCCTACGCCTCTTAAAATTGTAAACACTCAATTTGGAGCAGATGGCATCATTACTACCAATACAGATAAAGACGCTTTTAAGATAAACCTGCCTAAAGACGGATTGCTAAAGCTGAATGCTGATCCGTTTTCAGTAGGGCCGAATAATGAAGGAGCTGATTTGGATATTCAACTGACGCTGCTGAATTCAAACCAGCAGGTTGTAAGAGTTTATAATCCTGATGACAAATTAAATGTAAGCATTGATACCACCTTGACCGCCGGAGATTATTACGTAGTGGTAAACGGAACCGGAAATTCGAATACGACCAATTATGGCAGTCTTGGCTCCTATAGAATTGCGGGAGTATTTTCTCCGCTCACCGTTTTACCCATAAGCCAGGTGCTACTGTCAGGTGAAGTTTCAAAAGGGAAACACGATCTGAGTTGGAGTATAACTTCCGACGAGCCTTTAAAAAATGTGTCAATCGAAAACTCTGTTGATGGTTCCATTTTCAACACGCTTACAACCGTTTCCGCAACAGATAAAAACTTTAATTATATACCGTTAATCAAACAAAATATCTTTTACCGGTTGAAAGTAACTTCTATAACCGGACAGGAATTTTATTCCAATATTATTCCTTTAAAGCCGGTCGAAAATGTAGAAAACGCTTTGTCAATAAGCTCTTTGGTAAATTCAGAAATTATGGTCAGAGCTTCCCAAAATTATCAGTATCAATTGGCAGATATGAGCGGAAGAATCATCAAAACAGGAAATGCTGAAGCAGGGCTGACAACTATAAATATTAATAATTCTCCCAACGGAATTTATATCATGCAAATCATTTGTAACTCCCAAAGAACAACCCAAAGAATTGTAAAACTGTAAGGTAGATTCATGTGTAAGTTAGGGGCTAGCGTTAGGGGCTAGTCCCTTTTGTTTTTGTAGCAGAGTATAAGCGGAACGAAAAATAAAAACAACAATCCGCAATATTTCTTTGTTTGCTGAAACGCAATTTCAAATGGGCATATCAGCCCATTACTAAATTATCACATTTTCCCATTATCTTTCACTTTTCAATCGCCGATATTATTACACACAAGTTTACATTATCATCAAACGAAAGATTAAAAAGCCGCAAAATTATTGAGCGGCTTTTCAAACAAGGAAAATCTTTTTCGCATTTCCCTTTCAGGATTATTTATGTTGAAAATGAAAATGCTGAAACCCCCTTGCAGGCTGGATTTACTGTAAGTGCGCGTAATTTCAAAAAGGCTGTTGATCGAAACCGCATCAAACGGCTGATGCGTGAAGCATATCGTTTGCAAAAGAATCCGTTAAGAGAGCATTTGGAGAAAAGTCACAAAAGCATTGCTGTGTTTTTTGTGTATACAGGAAATGAATTGCCGCAATATGATTTTGTTTTTGACAAAATAAATACCGCTCTTCAAAGACTTGAAAAATTGGTGTCAGAATGAAATAAGGATTTTTGCTTCTGACAACTTGTTTAATTTAAATTGCCGGTAATACGGAACGGGCTGAACAAAAACGAAAAAAAATACCAGCTTTATCACGATTTCATCTCCTCCAATTCTTTCTCCATCCGGAACATTTCATCTCTAAGCCTTGCTGCTTCCATAAAATCCATATCTTTTGCCGCTTTCTCCATCATTTTTTTTATCTGGGAAATAGCTTTTTGCATCTTTGGAATCGTTTTATATTCCACCTGGTCTTCGGCGGCGATCATATTTGTTGACTCATCAATAGCATAAGGAGCGGCAGTCGTTCCCTTGATATCAAGAACAGACGTTTGTCCCATAATCTGATCGATGGATTTAGAGACAGTTGTTGGTGTTATGTTATGCTCGATATTGTATTCGATCTGTTTTTCCCGGCGACGATTGGTTTCATCAATTGTTTTTTGCATACTTTCTGTGATTTTATCCGCGTAAAAAATCACCAGTCCTTCTACATTCCGGGCCGCCCTTCCCGCAGTTTGCGTAAGCGATCTTTCATTTCGCAAAAAGCCTTCCTTATCGGCATCCAGAATCGCAACCAGCGAAACCTCAGGAAGATCGAGACCTTCACGCAATAAGTTTACACCCACCAAAACATCAATTTCTCCAAGACGCAATTCCCGCAAAATTTCTATCCGGTCGAGAGTGTGCACTTCGCTGTGAATATATTTTGATTTTATATTGATGCGATGAAGATATTTATCCATTTCTTCTGCCATCCGCTTCGTCAAGGTGGTAACCAAAACGCGGTCGCCTTTAGAAACTCTTTTATCAATTTCATCTAACAAATCATCAATTTGATTTATTGAAGGACGAATTTCTATCGGCGGATCTAATAAACCTGTCGGTCTTACAACCTGTTCTACCACAATGCCTCCGGTTTTTTCTAACTCAAAATCTCCCGGAGTTGCGCTAACAAATATGGTTTGATTGAGCATCGATTCAAATTCATTAAAATTCAACGGGCGGTTGTCTAAAGCGGAGGGCAACCGAAATCCGTAATCCACCAATATCAGTTTTCTGGACCGATCGCCACCGTACATTCCACTTACCTGGGGTATGGTTTGATGACTTTCATCAATAATGCATAAAAAATCATTTGGAAAATAATCGAGCAAACAAAACGGGCGTGTGCCCGGTTCTCTTCTGTCAAAAAATCTGGAATAATTTTCAACGCCATTGCAATAGCCCAATTCGCGAATCATTTCCACATCGTAATTCACCCTTTCAGAAATTCGTTGCGCTTCAATATATTTTCCGGTTTCTTTAAAATATTCTGTTTGCCGTGCTGCTTCATCCTGAATTTCATACAGGATTTGTTGTAGCTTATCTTTTGGTGCAATGTATAAATTGGCAGGAAAAATGGCGGCGTTTTCAACTTTAGAAATTCTTTTTCCGCTACTTAATTCCAGTGTTTCAATACTTTCAATTTCATCACCAAAAAAGGTAATCCGGTAACCGTTATCCATATAGGGCAGATTAATATCAACTGTATCTCCTTTTACACGGAACGTTCCTCTTGCAAAATCGCCTTGAGTTCTTGAATAAAGACTGTTTACCAATGAATGTAAAAATCCCTGGCGACTGATAACTTGCCCTTCTTCGATTCGTACTACGCCTTCAGCAAAATCTTTTGGATTGCCGATTCCATAAATACAACTCACGCTTGCTACAACAATAATATCTCTTCTCCCGGTAAGTAATTGCGAAGTCGCTGCAAGCCTTAGTTTATCCAATTCTTCATTTATGCTCAAATCTTTTTCAATATAAGTATCGCTCACCGGCATGTAAGCTTCCGGTTGGTAATAATCATAATAGGAAACAAAATAACCGACGGAATTATCAGGGAAAAACTGACGGAATTCGCCATACAACTGGGCTACAAGCGTTTTGTTGTGAGTAAGTACCAAGGTGGGCCGTTGTACATTTTGAATAACATTTGCCATGGTAAATGTCTTTCCACTGCCTGTAACTCCCAATAGTGTTTGATATTTTTCACCTTCCAGAACTCCCTGGGTAAGTTGCGCTATTGCCTGTGGCTGGTCACCGGCCGGTTGATATGAAGAATTTAATTTGAAAGGCATAATTTGGGGAATGCAATTTACGAATTGAAAAAGCAAAAGAAAAGTAAAGAAAATGCGCGTTATAGTGCCAAATGTATCCTTATCGCTATTTCTATTGCATACAGAGATTCGGAAGAAAGATCTCCAATTTTTTTTGCAATCCGGGAAATATCAATTGTTCTGATCTGGTCAAATTTTACTTTTGAATCTTTTGGCAGATTTGCTTCGCCTGAAGGAATAAAAACTTCAAAAGAACGAATTACTTTTGTATTAGATGTAAGTGGAATTATCGTAATTGTTCCTGGAAATTTTTATTCCAAAACCTACTTTCACTTTGCCTTACATTTTCTTTTCTTAACTTTTCAGCCTAAAATTTTTTAAGGTGTTTCGTAAATTTTCAATCGTTTTTTTCATTCTGTTTGTTTTTATTCAACAATCGTTTGCCCAATATGATGTCCCGCTTTATACATCTTATACAACCCAAGCGGCACGTACAAAAATGA
>JAHEZB010000288.1 GCA_023251285.1 Chitinophagaceae bacterium
TGCGTAATTCTCCTTTATCTTGTTGTTTGCCTGGTACCATTCATTAATACCGGAAAATATTGGTTTTTCGCTCTTCCCGGACTGGCTTTCCCTTTGTTATTTTTTCTTCTATTTGGGTTTATAATTTTTTGGCTCATTGCAAAATCAAAATGGTTTTGGATTTCACTGGTTGTAATGCTGATTGGCTTTCAACAAATTGTGTCGGTTTTCGCATTTCATTTGCCACACAACTTTTCTTCCGGAAGAAGCGCCAATACCTTGAGAATCCTCCATTGGAATGTCAGAAGCTGGGACAATTTTCCTGATGCTAAAGGAAATGACAAAGGATATCTGCCGGATATGATGCATCTTTTAAAACAACGCAATGCGGATGTGCTTTGTTTTGAAGAATATGCCGATATAAAGAATATGCAAGATTCAAATTCAATAACATCAACAATAATCAGGATGGGCTATCCACATCACGTATTTGCGGAAACAGATCCGGATGAACATAAATATGCAAGAGGGGTTGTTATTTTTTCTAAATATCCTATTGTGCAATCCGACACATTTAATTATGGTAAAAATACACAAGCGGAACACCTGGTTTATATTGATTTAAAACGCGGCGATAAAACATTCAGAATATTTACAACACACCTGCAGTCGGTTCGATTTGGATATTCAGATTATGAAAGTCTTCAAAGACTGAAACATGCACGTGATCCGGGTTATCACGATTCGCGAACGATCGTATCGAAATTAAAAACGGCTTACCGTTACAGGTATCAGCAGGCCCAGCTGGTTAAAGAAAAAATGGCAGAAAGCCCTTATCCTGTAGTGCTTACCGGCGATTTTAATGATGTGCCAAATTCGAATACTTATTTCGTAATTAAAGGAAAATTACAGGATGCCTTTTTGAAAAAAGGATTTTTTATTGGCAGGACTTTTCGTTTCATTTCTCCTACCTTAAGAATTGATTATATTCTTGCTGATAAAAGTTTTAAGGTAAATCAATTCGAGGTGATCCATGTTCCGTATTCAGATCATTATCCCATTGAAGCAGATCTGCAATGGTAAATTTAATGAATAGTGAATGCTCAATATTCGATTTAGCATCCATGAATTTATTCATTCTTGCTTATTCACCATTCGCTATTGACATGCACATTTACTTCACCCTTTCCTGAACTTTTTTTCTTTGCAAAATCTTTTGAAGCGCATCTACACAATTCTGAATTGCTTCTTCAAACGATGCCGCATTTTTCTTTACAAAATCGTCGTTACCGGGAACAATCAGCCGGATATCACAAGTTTTATTTTCGGGAACAGCGGCACCATCTAAAGATAAGGTTACATCTGCGCTGATTATTTTATCATCGAAGCGTGATAGTTTTCCAACTTTTTCGTCTACAAAATCAATTAGATCCTGCTTTGCCTTGAATTTTAGTGTTTGCAAATTAATTTTCATAGTTGTCTATTTTATCAGGAAAATTTTTTATTTGCCTGAAAGATAATGAGAATAAAGCTGAACGGCTTACTTTTTTAGAAAGTAAAAAGGTTCGAATTTTATCCATAAATTTCGTGCCCAAATAAAAAATAGTGAACGTTAAAATTCAGTAATAGCATTTCAATGTATTTTATTTCACCGCGCATATTTGGTAATTTTGATTTTGAAAAAGATTAATCTTCAATAATGAAATTATCGACACTATGAAAAAAATTTTGTTCATATTGATTGCCTCTTCTTTTCTTTTTAATGCTAACGCGCAATATAAAACTTATAAAATTTCTGTTAAAGGCGATACCATCAACGCCATTGACCAGCACGCATTGAAGCAAGGAAAATGGGTGGTGCATGTAGATCCTTTACGCGGAGAACCAGGATATGAAGAGGAAGGAATTTTTGTAAATGATAAAAAGGAAGGCCGTTGGAGAAAATATGATTTACAGGGCGATTTGATTGCCTATGAAAATTATAAAAAAGGCGACAAAGACGGGCTATCACAATATTTCAACTTTCTCGGAGACCTGACAAGAGAAGAAAACTGGCGTGCCTACAACCCAGATCAACCTTATGATACGATTCCCATCTATGGTACAGGAAATAACGAAATACTCAGTTACAAAGTAGTAAAAGCAGAACCATACAGTGTAAAAGATGGTACATGGACTTATTATGATAACGGTAAAATTGTTAAGACCGAACAATACGACCGTGGGCATTTACTGAACCCGAACAAACCAGCGGAAGTGGCCTCTGACGAGCCAATGAAGAAAATTGTTCCAAAAGAAGTATTGGAGTATCAGAAAAAGAATGCCGGTAAAAAGCATGTGAAAGTAAGGGATGGAATGACCGGATATTAAGCCCTCTTTTTTCCTAAGTTCATTATTTTATAACAAAGTTCTTTCATCAAAGAACCGGTCGAAATTCCGGAATTTCCAATTCCAATGCTTTTCAGATTTGAATCGTGAAGCAATAATATAACCTGTTCTGTTTCTGAATAAGAGTAGTTTTTTACAGCAAGCAAAACCTGCTCTACCAGATGAGCATTAAAAGAAAAAACCGGCTTTAATGCTTTTTCACTTTTGTCAGGCATCTGGTGCACACTGAGTATTTTAGAAAAATATCCATAAAGCGAAGGCAAAATCATCTGTATTGGAACGGCTTTGGGATTGGCATCAAAGTATTGAATGATGCGAATTGCCTTTGCCGCATCTTTTTTGCTCAGAGCATTTTGCAATTCAAAAATATTATACTCCTTACTGATGCCGATAAATTTTTCAATATGATCTTCTGAAATGTTTTTTTCAGTGCCAATATTGATCGAAAGTTTATCTATTTCATTTACAATTCTCGAAAGATCATTGCCAATATGTTCTATTAATAAATTTAAAGCCTTCGTTTTAATTTGAAATCCGTTAGATTGTAAGTAATCATTGACCCATCCCGGTAACTGGCTTTCATACATTTTTTTAGATAAAAAAACTTCGCCTTTCTTTTTGATCGTTTTTGAAAATTTCAGCCGCCCATCCAGCGTTTTTCCTTTATAAGATACAACCAGGATCGTGGATGGTAAAGGGTTTTCAATATACGACTCCAATTTTTCAACGTCTTTCATTTGCTGGGCTTCTTTCAATAGAACTACCTGTCTTTCAGCAAACATCGGATAACGCCGGCACGCATTTACAATATCGGTCCAGTTAGCATCTTTTCCATAAAAAATGGTTTGATTAAATTCTGCTTCCGACGGAGAAAGGATTTTCTTTTCTGCATATTCCATAATTTCATCGATGAAATAATCTTCATCACCTTCCAGCCAGTAAACGGGTTTAAATTCTTTCTTTTTCCAATTTGAGATTATTGCAGCAGCGCTCATGCGTCAAAGATAAAAAGTTAAAAACAATCAGCAATATCGTTGAGGAATGTGAACTGAAACAAGTGGGTCTTTTGCAAGCACATTTTACTAGAAAAGGTTGCTGCCAGCAAAACAGGAATCTGTGATATTTGTTGCTTTACTGATATAAAATTTGGCAGAAAAATATTTTCAGAATAATTGATTTTAAAACTTATTTTACATTTCATTTTCAAAATTTAGTTTTTTTATTTTCAAAACAATTGCATGCCATCAACACATCCTGTTCCGAAACATCGCCTTTCTTTCAGGCAAATTATCAACATGAGTTTTGGATTTTTCGGAATTCAATTTGGTTTTGCATTGCAGAATGCAAACGTATCGCGCATCTTTCAAACGCTCGGTGCGGAAATTGATAAGATTGGTTTTTTGTGGGTCGCTGCCCCGCTTACAGGCTTATTGGTACAGCCGATTATTGGTTATTTGAGTGACAGAACATGGCATCGCAAATGGGGGAGAAGAAGGCCTTTCTTTTTTATCGGTGCCGTGCTTGCATCCATAGCGCTCTTTTTAATGCCGCAATCAACTATGCTTTGGATGGCGGCGGTTTTATTGTGGGTGCTTGATGCTTCTATCAATATTTCAATGGAACCTTTCCGCGCTTTTGTGGGTGATAAATTGATTTCTGAACAAAGAACCACCGGCTTCGCAACGCAAACTTTTTTCATTGGCCTTGGAGCAGTAATTGCTTCGCTGCTACCCTGGATATTTACCAATCTTTTTGACATCAGCAACACAGCCCCTGCAGGGCAAATAGGAGATTCTGTGAAATATTCGTTCTATATCGGCGCCGTTGTTTTCTTCCTTTCCGTGTTGTGGACGGTCCTGACTTCTGATGAACTTCCTCCTGAAAACATTGAAGAATGGAAGCAGGAAAAAGAGCAATCAAAAGGCCTTGTAATTGCGGTAAAAGAAATAACCAAAGGTATTTTCTCCATGCCTAGAACAATGGCGCAGCTTGCTGTTGTGCAATTTTTTACCTGGGTCGGATTTTATTGTATGTGGCTTTATTCTACGCCTGCAATAGCCCAAAATGCTTATGGAACAATTGATACAACAACGAAGGCATACCAGGACGCAGGCGATTGGGTGGGTGTGAT
>JAHEZB010000289.1 GCA_023251285.1 Chitinophagaceae bacterium
ACCATGAAGGAAAAAAGTGATGCTTTGAAAAAGAAAAGATAGTTTTTTTAGTTGCAACCTTTGGAAGCATAATGTTATCTATATCATTGCATTATCTTTAAATAATAAGCATATTATGAAATCTTATTCAATTGTATTTCTTATTTCTTTTGCTTTTCTTTCATCTTCTTCGACGGCACAAAAAACACTGTCAGAAGGAACACTGGTTTACAATATGTCTGTAGAAACAGGAAGCGGAGAACCGAAAATGGCTGATATGCTTGATGGCGCTACAACTACCATTTATCTGAAAGGAAATGAAAGCAGAACGGAATTGGTGAGTAGTCTCGGACGTGAAGCGACGATTTATGACGCAGCTACCGGAAAAGGTGTGATTCTGAAAGATTACAGCGGCCAGAAATTAATGATAACAATGACTCCTCAAAACTGGGAGCAGAATAATAACAAATACGAAGGAATTGTTTTTGACAATACGAACGAAACTGCAACCATAGCCGGTTTTAAATGTAAAAAAGCCATTGCTAAATTAAAAAACGGAACCAGTTTTACGGTTTATTACACCACAGATGTAAATGTTGCCAATAAATCTTACGATGCACAGTTTAAAACCCTGCCCGGATTACCTGTTCAATACGAAATGGAAAACGGAAAAATGAAATTTAAATTTACCCTTGCTTCCATTAATTATAATCCTGTGCCTGCTTCCAAATTTGAAATTCCTACTTCCGGCTACCGTGTGATGACTTATGAGGAAACAAAAGCGAAATAGCTTTCAACCTTATCACCCCAAAAAAAGAAATTCAATTTATTTCTCCTTTTACTGTAAGTCATGCATCGTTTGCAGCAAAACAATAAATATCGCTCATTTTCTTTTTTAAAACCTCTCATTATTCTGTTTAAAGGTAAAGTAGTATAAGAAGCACATTTTCGGCACTTCGTTGAAACCAAATAACAAAATCTTGAAATGGTGGCTGAAAATCAGATAGGCTATAATAAAAAAACCTGCAATTTCTGCAGGTTTTTTATAAAAACACTTTTATAAAACAATGATTATTTCCTTCCCCTGATAATTAATTTATAACCATCTTTCTGGCTGTATACAGGGATTAATATTTTTTGTTTGTACGGTAAAATATAAACTGTATTTCCTTTTTTATATGAAATATAAGCATCGCTTACCAAAGAGTTACCAATTTGTTCCCGGTCTGTAAGGAAACTACCTGTGTACGTAAGTCCGGATTTTAAATTAAAGGGAATAGAATTTTTTAAATTGCCGTTTGTCTTTATATTGAGATGGGTTTTGTTCTTTTTCACAAAACCGCCCCTGTCTGCGAAAGCAAAAACACATACTCCGCAAACAAGCAATAATACCGTTACTATTTTGGAATATTTTGTCATTTGTGAAAACTTTATTAATCTTATAACTGCAAAATTAAGAATTTATTGTGATAAATTATAGCCATTCATCACTTTTTTTTCGAAATGCAACAAAAAAATCGCAAAAGAGGTTTTGTTTTAAAATAATCAGTACTTTGTAGCTATAAGTTCAACGATTATGAAAGATAACCACTACAGGCAGGAAAGAGAGGAGATGAATGAACTGTTGCGTCAGTATAATAATTTTAAATCTGGTCGAAAGTTCAATTTTATTGAAGAAGAATCGTTTCATCGCCTGATCGATTATTTTGATGAAAACGATAATCTTTCTGCCGCTTTGGAGGCGTCAAACTTTGCCATAGAACAATACCCATATTCTTCCACTCTTTATATAAGAAAAGCGGATATTCTTATTGCCACGCAGCATTATCATGAAGGCTTGTCCATTCTTGGAAAAGCAGAAGTTTTAGATAGTAATGATATCAATCTTTATATTTTAAAAACCGATGCTTACCTCGCTTTGGATTACCAGGAAAAGGCCGCGGGTTTGCTGGAAGAAGGAATTGCTGTTTTTGATGGAGAGGAAAAGATTGAATTGCTTTTTGAACTTGCGGATGTATATGATGACTACGAGGATTTCGAAAAGGTTTTTAATTGTCTGCGTTTAGTTTTAGAACAAGATCCTACCAATGAGGAGGCGCTTTATAAAATTTGTTTTTGGGCAGATTATACGGGTAAAAATGAAGAGAGCATCAAAATTCACCAGGACATTATTGAGGAGCATCCTTATTCTCATTTGGCATGGTTCAACCTCGGCACGGCTTACCAGGGATTAAAATTGTATGAAAAAGCAATTGATTCATATCAGTATGCGATCGCGATAGACGAAAAGTTTGATTATGCTTATCGCAACCTGGGCGATGCCTATTTAAGAATGAAAAAATACCGTGATGCTATAGAGGCGCTTCAAAAAGTGCTGGAGCTTTCTATGCCTGAAGAAGTTATTTATGAGGCAATCGGATATTGTTATGAAAAATTGAAAAGCCCTGCGCAGGCAAGATTCAATTACCGCAAAGCAGCTCATTTGAATTCTGCCGAAAGCCGTTTATATTATAAAATAGCCGGCACTTATATGGAAGAAGGATATTGGGAAAGCGCGGTTAAAAATCTGGAAAACGCGTTGAGTATTAACCGGGCACAACCGGATTATCATTTCGCAGTTGCGCTTTGTTATATTCAATTGGGAAGAATAAAAGATGCAGTCATTCATTTTACTCATTTTATAAAGGCGCGGCCAAAGAATGTAAAAGGCTGGAAAGAACTGATCAAGTGCCTTTATGATGCTGAATATTATGAAGAAGCGCTCGAGCAAATTTACAATGCGCAAAAAAACACGGACGATAAACCGTTGTTTATTTTTTATAAATCAGCGGTGCTTTTTGAAATGGGAAAATCAAAAGAAGCGTTATTGCAACTTCACAAGGCAATGCAAACTGCACCCGGATTATTAAAACAATTTGTGGAATTAAATCCTTCATTATTGCAGCATCCGGCAGTTTCTGATATTATCAGCAATTATAAAAAAGCATTGAAGAAAAAGAAATAAAAGTTTTTATCTTGATTTATATGAAAGGATGATTGATATCAGTTATGAGTATGCTGTTCAAATTTTTTTCTACATCTTTGCTTCTGCCAAACTATATTTGCGCATCTCAATAATTTAGTATGAATTTTAATCTGAATCAAATCCCTGACAGGGTTGAAAAGCCGCGTAAGTATGGTGTAACGATGATTATGGATAAAGGGCTGAGCCTGGAAGAAGCGAGGAATTTAATAAGCGTTGCACATCCGCACATCGACATCATCAAACTTGGCTTTGGAACTGCTTATGTAACACCAAACCTGCGCGAAAAGATCAATTTATACCAGTCGTTCAACATTCCTGTTTATTTTGGAGGTACTTTGTTTGAAGCGTTTTTGATTAGAAATCAGTTCAATGATTACATCCAGCTTTGTAAAGATTTCGGCGTTACTTACATGGAAGTGAGCGATGGCTCCATCACCATTCCTCACACAGAAAAATGCGGATATATAGAAAAGCTTACCAAATATGGAACGGTTTTAAGTGAAGTCGGAAGTAAAGATGCAACACATATTATTCCGCCCTACAAATGGATAGAACAAATGAAGGCCGAACTGGAAGCGGGTTCTTCTTATGTGATTGCAGAAGCAAGGGAAGCAGGTAATGTCGGAATTTATCGTGGCACCGGCGAAGTAAGAGAAGGTCTGGTTCAGGAAATACTGACACAAATTCCGGGAGAAAAAATTCTTTGGGAAGCACCACAAAAAGCACAACAACTTTATTTCCTCGAGCTGGTTGGCTGCAATGCAAACCTTGGAAACATTGCGCCTTCAGAAATTATTCCATTGGAAGCCATGCGCATCGGCCTTCGTGGCGATACGTTCCATCTCTATCTTGACAAAGAAACCGCGCAATGAACATTTATGGATTGATTGGTAAAACACTTAATCATTCTTTTTCAAAAAGATATTTTTCTGAAAAATTCAGAAGTGAAAATCTTACTGACTTTCAATACGAAAATTTTGAAATAAAAAATCTTTCGGACGAAATTCCAGCCTTAAAAAATAATCCTGAAGTAAAAGGATTAAACGTTACCATTCCGTACAAAACAGAAATTATCCCTTTTTTAGACAATCTTTCAGAAGAATCGAGGGAAATAAATGCCTGCAATTGCATCAAAATTGCACACGGAAAATGGAGCGGTTACAATACCGATGTTATTGGTTTTGAAAAATCATTTACTCCTTTCTTAAAACCATTTCAGCAAAAAGCATTGATACTTGGAACCGGCGGCGCTTCTAATGCGGTAGCTTTTGTTTTAAAAAAATTAAATATTGCTTTTGTAAAAGTTAGCCGCACAAAAAATCTTTCCGATTCTATTATTTCTTATGAAGATATTTCAGAAGAAGCAATGAAAGATTTTCAAATCGTTGTCAATACGACTCCTACCGGCACTTTTCCAAAGGTAAATGAATGTCCACCACTTCCTTATGAGGTCATTACAGACAGGCATTATTTTTTTGATCTGAT
>JAHEZB010000290.1 GCA_023251285.1 Chitinophagaceae bacterium
AACTTTTTTAAAATCCTGAATAAAATTTTCAAAGTCTTCGTTTTCCATGGAAAGAAAAGTTTCATGCGCATAAGCGGTAATTTCTTTTTCACCTGGGCTGTCAGTAAAAACGACGCCTACATGAGTATTCGGTATTGCCATTTTTTCAACCGTATAATTTTCACCAAAAACGCAGGGTCCGGCTAATATTAAACCAGCAGGAAGGATTTCAAAAGCAAGCATTTCAGAAACAATATTGGTTCCTAAAGAAATACCAGCAAGAATATAAGGCTTCCCATTATTCAATTGATTCACTGCCTTGTACATCATTCCTGCCAACCCTGGAAGTGTATAATTTTTTTCATCGGCAGCATCAGAATCGCCGTGTGCAGGAAAATCAAACGAAATCATTCTGAAGGGAGATAACTGAGGACTGTCATACTGTTTGCGCCAACAACTTTTACTTACCGAATTTCCAGAAATAAAAAAGATAGTGTTGGTAGCCTTCGGATTTATTTCTGTATAAGCAAGTTTGCATTTATCAACTTCTACAAAAGAAACATTCATTGGATTTTTTAAAGGAGATGAACAAAAATTAATTTATAAAATTAGGTGCAAATATAAATCGACAGTGATTTTTTTTACGTCTGTTCCTCATTTTACTGCCTCAATAAACTCACTCACCGATTTTGTAAATAAATCCGGATTGCCATCCATCGGGGAATGCCCGGCATCAGGAATCAGGATTAATTTTTTATAAGAAGATCCTAACCTGTTCAATGCATCATAGCCGCAGCCCATCGGTACTGTAAAATCATATTGCCCCCAGATCAATAAAGACGGAATAGTGATATTGTGCAATTCACTGGTAAACGAAGTCTGTATAATTTGCTGCAGAAAGTCTTTTCCGGCGGGCGTGTAATACAATTTAAAAAGATTCGCTCCAAGTGTTACAGGCGATGATACAGAAAACACATCAACTGCGGTTTTGGCATGGTTGATATTTACATAATTTTCTGCCTCAGCCGCATAATCATCGGTTTTTTTACCAATCAGAACAGAGCTTCGTACGGGATGCTTTTTGCAATAGTTGACAATGGTTGTCCATTCAGAAACATAATGGCTCTTTTGGATTTCTGAAGTTCCAGTATCAATCAACATTCGTCTTTCAAGCTTATCGGCCAGCGGATAATCATGAGCTCCGTCCACTTCTATCCATCCTTTGATATTCGTTTGGTTGTTATTCTTTACCAGATAACCACAACCCAGCAAACCGCCAAAGCTGTGTCCCATCAGGAATATTTCCATATCATTTCCATACCGGTAATGAATCAGCTCTACCAGCTTTTGCAAATCATCAATCATTTGGTTCAGATTCAAATTCGAATAATTGCTGTTACCGGCTGCTGCGCCTGCATCACGCTGATCCCAATAAGCAAACGAATAGTTCTTCCACAACTGGTTGGTCTGAAATCCGGCAAAACGATAAGAGCCATCTCCGGGGCCGCCATGCAAAAACAAAATCATAACATGTGAGGCAGTGTTTCCTTTTACCCAAACCGGCATATCAGCTCCTGCATTACTCAGCCAAAAGATTTCGTTGGCATTGCTATTCAAATGCATAGTTTCTTTCTTGCAACTGCTGATGCAAAAACCGGCAATGACGATAAATAAGAATAATCGTTTCATGACTGGTGGCCGCGCCGGATTTCTTTTTGGTGAACCAAAATATTGAACGAAGGAAAATGATATTGCAGTGATAATTGCACCGAAAAATGCGGTAAAACAAAGCTGTTGTACGGATATTGAATCCACAAAGATGGCTGAACGGAAATAGCAAAAGGATGCGGATTTTTAGCTCTTTCCCAATCGTGTCCAAACAAAGTAGTAACGCCTGTGATGGCATACCATCTTCCAAAATGTGCCAATGTCGTTACAGCGCCTTCATCACTAACGGAATAAACGGCGCCATCATAAAATGTGCGCAATGCACCTACTGTTAGCAAACATTCAAAAAAATAAGGTGTTGAACAATGATACCTGTAACCTGCTGACTGTTGCAAAAACAATCCGGTATTATTGAACGGATACCTGTAAAATCCGACGTTCGATGTTGTTACAAGTTCTCTGAACTTTTGTTTTTCTTTTCCTTTTTTGTTGATAAAAATATGGCGGCTGTTTAAAGGAAACTGCACCTCAGCGGCCATTCCAGGACTTTGTGGAAAATCATAAAACAATGAAGCAGAAGTATAGACCGGCAGCGATAATTGATTAACCTCCTGCGCTGCAAGATGACCAATGCAAATAAATAAAGCGCTGAAGAAACAAATTGTTTTCAAAAAAGGCATGATAATAAAAGAACAAATGTAAAGATGGAAAGCATAAGTAGCACATGCGTATCAGGAAGAAATCAAAAATCCTGCTTATTTCTTCCTTTACTGATGGTCGTCAGAACTGACATCTTTTCAAAAGGTGTCACCTCTGCAAGCTTATAATTATTTATTTATTGTACAATTTTATCCAATGTTTCGCAAAAAAAATCAATTGCATTACAATCTATTTCCACACAGCAAACAATAACTAATTTTAAGGGTGCATTCAAAATGAAAAATTTTTATGAAAATCAAGCCCTTTTTTTTTAGCCTTATTATTTTATCTGAATTCTTTTTTCCTGCTTTTATAAAAGCTCAAAATATAAAGCAAATTCAACTGACAGATTTTAATTTACAATCATCTTCTGTTATTCTGCAATCTGGCGAAACGCTTTCGCAGCCTTCTTATAATTCATCTGTATACTGGTTCCCTGTAAAAGTTCCATGCACCGTTCTCACCGGTTTGGTTGCCAACAAAGTATATCCTGACCCATACATTGGAATGAATAACATGCTGATTCCTGATGCATCAGATTCTTTCAATCATCAATATCATTTGGAGCAATATAGTTATCTTCCAAACGAGCCGAATCCATGGAAAAAGCCTTACTGGTATCGCACCACTTTTGCTGTTCCAAAAACAGATAATGGAAAACATTTTCAGCTGATCTTTAAAGGAATAAATTATCGCGCAGAGGTTTGGGTAAATGGAAAACGCATTGCAGATTCTTCAGAAATGGCGGGAATGTTTGCGCAATATTCGCTGAATGTAAGCAACGTGATTGATGCAGGAAAAATAAATGTTCTTGCTGTAAAAATTTACCCTTTGGATTACCCGGGTTTACCTGCTACGCCACAATTAAAAGCCCTCGGTGATTTCTTTGCAAACGGCGGCCCCACGGGAGATATAGGAAAAAATGTAACCATGCTTTGTTCTGTTGGATGGGATTGGATGCCTGCTGTTCGCGATAGAAATATGGGAATCTGGCAGCCGGTTTATTTGCGTACTTCCGGACAAGTAGTGATCCAAAATCCACACATAAAAACAGATCTACCAAATATTTCCGACACCAACGTTGCACACATTTCTTTGAATCTTTCTTTAAATAATTTTAGTAGTGTTTCTCAAAATGGAAATCTGAAAATTACGATTAGTCCTGAAAATTTTACCGGACAATCTTTTACAGTAAATCAAAAATTTTCTGTCGGTGCAAACGACTCTAAAGAATTGAATTTAACTCCTGAAAAAATCAAACAATTCATCATCCAAAAACCACATTTGTGGTGGCCCAACGGTTATGGTTCTGCGAATTTGTACCGCATCCGTTTGCAATTTGAAAATGGAAATCAAATCTCTGATGATACTTCTTTTGTGTTCGGAATCCGAACAGTTGCTTCAAAAGTTGAAATGGTAAACGGCTGGGCGCGAAGGGATTTTTATGTAAATGGGAAAAGAGTTCATCTGAATGGTGGCGCGTGGGTTCCGGATATGATGCTGAACCGGGATTCCACACGCTACGATTATGAACTGCATTTGTGCAAAAATGCAAATATAAATCTCGTTCGTATTTGGGGCGGAGGCGTTGCTCCTCCTGATATGTTTTTTGAAGCGGCAGATAAATATGGCTTATTGGTTTGGCAGGATTTCTGGATCACCGGCGATACGCAGGGTGAGTTCAAAGGCTCTCCTGATTGGCCTTTGCAAGAAAATGTATTTATCAAAAATATGATTAGCACCATTTACAGAATCAGAAATCACGCAAGTCTTTTAGTATGGACCGGAGGCAATGAAGGGCATGCAAGAAAAGAATTGTATGATGCGATGCGAAATGATATAGCCACTTTGGATGGAACCCGGCCCTTCATTCCGAGTTCTTCAGGATTTGCAAAATTGCCGACCGGATGGAAAGGTTCCTGGCCAGATGATCAGCCGTCTGGTGTTTATAGCGGCGGCCCTTATTCATGGCAGGATCCCGCGCATTATTATCAGTTGGTAAATCGTGGGAGAGATTGGGTTTTCAAAGATGAAACCGGAATTCCATCTCAGCCGCCTTATGAGACCCTGCCTTTAATTATTAATAATTTAGTTCCGGATTCCACGTTGCCATTTCCATTAAATAATACCTGGGGTTATCA
>JAHEZB010000291.1 GCA_023251285.1 Chitinophagaceae bacterium
GTAATCATTAAAAAAGACATATTTTTTTTCAGGATTGACTTTTAATTCCGCAAATCTTTTTTCAATATCATTAAAGTTTTTTAAAACGGCAAAACCCATAATTTTTGTTTCAATTTCATTTGAATGTACAAGGCCGGCAAAAGTGGTTGCAGTTCCCACCGGCAGGCAAACATGAGTAAAATCTTTATCAGTAAAATATTGGGTAATCAAACCGGCACCTTCTTTTCCTTGTTCAGAAAATCCTCCTTCCGGAATTAAAATATGTTCGCCATATTTATTTTTTAGTTCTTCTATAAAATCTTTTTGATTTATTTTTCGGTAAGACTCACGCTCGATAAATTCAAGTTGCATTTCATTTTCCAAGCAAAATAACAAAGTAGGAGAGAGCTCTTTTGGTTTGTCGCCCCTAATAATTCCAATCGATTTTATTTTTAATTCTTTACATGCAAAAGCAGTAGCAGCAAGATGGTTGGAGTAAGCTCCGCCAAAAGTGACCACCTTTTTATGTATTGATTTTTTTACTTCTTCTAAAAAATAAGTCAGCTTGAATAATTTATTTCCTGAAATGACCGGATGAATTTCATCAAGTCGAAGCATGAATATTTCTAAATTATTGTTTCCAAAAAGATCTGCAGTTAATTTCGAAAATGCCGGTTCATTTAATTGAATTTCAGGTACAAGATCATTTATAAGCGAATGTGGCATAAATCTTTCTTGCTTATTTTCGCGGCAATTTAATTATTTAATAACTCTTAAAACTTAATTTAAATAACATGAAACCTACACTTTTAGTTTTGGCAGCAGGAATGGGAAGCCGTTATGGCGGCATTAAACAAATGGATTCTTTTGGTCCAAATGGTGAAACGATAATTGATTATTCAATCTATGATGCGATAAGGGCAGGTTTTGGAAAAGTGGTTTTCATTATTCGTGAATCATTTGCTGAAGAGTTTAAAAATTTATTTGAACCAAAATTAAAAGGTAAGATTCAAACAGAATACGTGATGCAGGAAATGGATTCTTATACCGACGGATTCCAGGTTCCTGAGGAGCGGGCAAAGCCATGGGGTACAGCACACGCGGTGCTTTGCGCAAAAGAAGTAATTCATGAACCGTTTGCGGTGATCAATGCCGACGATTTTTATGGGAGAGACGCGTTTGATAAGGCTGTAAAATTTCTGAATGAAGATGTTTCTGAAAAAGAATATTGCATCATCGGTTATGAACTTGCAAAGACAATTTCTGAAAACGGAACGGTAAGTCGTGGCGTTTGCGAAGTTGATTATGAAGGAAATTTATTAAACATTGTGGAGCGCACTAAAATTTTTCCTGAAGAAGGGAAAATATATTACATAGAAAATTCTCTGAAAGTTCCTTTGCCGGCAGATACAGTCGTGAGCATGAATTTTTGGGGATTTGATCCGAATGTTTTTGATTTTATTCAAAAACAATTTATCAAATTTTTACAGGATAATTCTAAAAATCCCAAAGCAGAATTTTTTATTCCAATTATTGGGGATGCCTTTATTCATGAAGGAAAGGGGAAAATAAAAGTAATTCCTACTTCTGCTCAATGGTTTGGCGTTACTTATAAGGAGGATGCTCCAACGGTGAAGGAAGATCTTCATAAATTGATTGCAGAAGGCGTTTACCCGGAACATTTATTTTCAACAACAACTTCTGAGATGTAATTCCGGAATTGAAATTCTTGTTATTTCCTGGTTTGTTGAAAAATGTGAAAATGGAAGATAGCTATTTCGCCACTTCCATTTTCACTTTTTTATTTTTGATCTTCTGATCTTTTACCAGGTGAAGCGTATGATTCATCTTGCTTTTGCGGATGGCAACAAATGAGAAGAAATCTTTTACTTCAATCAAACCAATGTCATCTTTTTTTAATTGTCCTTTGTTCGATAGAAATCCGACAATGTCAACTTTATTAACTTTGTCTTTTTTGCCGGCGGCAATAAAAAGTGTAGCCCATTTTGGTTTTTCCGGTAAAATATTTTCTTCCGGAAGCGTAATCTGCTCTACGTTTTCATGAATATACGCCGGTAGTTTTTCTTCCTCGGTCAAAATCAGAATGGCTGTTCCGCTTGCTTCCATCCGTGCTGTGCGTCCATTACGATGAGTGAACGCATCTTCTGTAAGTGGCAAATGATAATGAACAATGTAGCGGATGTTTGCAATGTCAAGCCCACGCGAAGCAAGGTCGGTTGTTATCAACACGTTGGTTGTTCCATTTCTGAATTTTGACAAAGCGCTGTCTCTTTGTTGTTGCTCCATTCCGCCGTGATAAAATTCATTGTAAATTCCTTTTTCTGAAAGCAATTTACTGGTGCGTTCCACGGCTTCACGATGATTGCAAAATACAATGGTGGACCGGTTTCCGAGGTAGCACAGCAGTTTAAAAAGTATTTCAGATTTATCTTTATCCTCAGAAAATACTGATTTTATTGCAAGTCTTTCCTGTTCTGCTCCCGGAGCCAGGAAGTTAATTTTTTGTGCATTTTTCAATTTAATAAAATCCGGTATTTCGACAGCGTCTGTTGCAGACGTAAGAATTTTTTTCTGAACATTTTTAAGCGATTCAATAATAAATTTCATTTCTTCTAAAAAGCCAAGCTCAAGCGATTTGTCAAACTCATCTAACACCAATGTGCTGATAGAATCCACTGTAATATTTCCTCTCCGGATGTGGTCGCACAATCTTCCGGGAGTGCCTACAATTACTGCTGGTGGCTGCACCAGGTTGTTTTCTTCAATCTCTCTTTTATGACCACCGTATGCGGAAGTAATTTTATTTCCTGTGCCCATTGTTTTAAAAACCTGTTCAATCTGCATCGCAAGTTCGCGTGAAGGAACAACGATCAGCACCTGTGTATTTTTATTTTCTGGATCAATATTTTCAAGAATAGGTAACAAAAAAGCCAATGTTTTTCCTGAACCGGTTGCCGAAAGCAAAATGATGTCTTCGTCTTTTTTATTAGCCTCTATTGCTGCCAGTTGCATGTCATTCAACCTGTCAATTTTTAAATTGATCAGAATATTTTCTAAAGAATATTTCTCTTTTTTCATGGCTGCAAAAATAAGCAAAGCGTTGTGGCTGAAATGTTATCATTGAAACCGTTATTTCCGCAGGTCCTGATTGTCAGTAAAACCATAAGTAATGGCAATTCCTATTTTTATTAACTTCAAGCGACTTATTTTTTATTTCAATAAAAACTTCAAACTTTAAATTCCATTCATAGAATTAACTTCGCAACCTATGAAAGGAAGAGAAAGATTTTTTACCATATTTACACTTGGTTTACTTTCTGCGATGGGTGCCTTTTCTATTGACATGTATTTGCCGGGATTTCCTGATATCGCCCGCGACCTTCATACAACCGTTGCACACATTACACTTTCCATCACCAGTTTTTTTATTGGTATTTCTGTTGGTCAATTGATTTATGGGCCGTTGCTCGATAAATTTGGAAGAAAAAAGCCTCTATATATAGGGCTGGTAGTTTATCTGCTTACTTCCATCGCTTGTGCTTATGCGCCTACTGCAGATGCTTTGATTGGCATTCGCTTTTTGCAGGCGCTGGGTTCATGCGCGGGTATGGTAGCGTCACGGGCACTGGTGCGGGATATTTTTCCTGTACAGGAAAATGCAAAAATATTTTCATTGTTAATGCTGGTGCTTGCATTGTCACCAATTATTGCGCCTACTTTGGGCGGATACGTTTCATCCTCTTTTGGCTGGCAGTCTATTTTTTATATTCTTGCAGGAATCGCAGGTGCAACGCTTTTACTGGTTTATTTTAAAATGCCCAATGGCAGAATGCCAGATGCTTCTCTTTCATTGCTGCCACGTCCTATTATAAATAGTTTTTTGGAAGTAAGTAAAGTGCCTCAATTTTATACTTATGCGTTCGCCGGCGCAATTGCTTCATCAGGTTTGTATGCTTATATCGCCGGTTCCCCTTTTGTATTTATGGAGTTGTATCATGTTTCTGAAAAGCAATATGGGTGGATATTTGCAATCATTGCAATGGGACTTATTACTGCGAGCCAGGTAAATACTTTATTGCTTAAAAAATATTCCAGTGAGCAAATTATCAGGGTGACTTTATTTTGTCAATGTTTGACTGGAATTGCACTGGTTTTGGGAAACTATTTTCATTTTCTCGGTTTGTATTCTACTATTTTTTTAATCTGGGTTTTTTTGAGCACACAAGGATTTGCCTTTCCGAATTCGTCGGCACTTTGTTTAGCGCCTTTTACAAAAAATGCAGGTACGGCTTCTGCATTAATGGGAGCGATACAACTCGGTATAGGCGCGGTTTCCACTGCTTTGGTCAGTATTTTTAATAATGGCACGGCCATGCCAATGTCTGTGGTCATGTGTTGCTGTGCGGTCAGCAGTTTTACGGTTTTGTTGATCGGAAGAAGAGTAATTGCGCGCCAGAATAGCATC
>JAHEZB010000292.1 GCA_023251285.1 Chitinophagaceae bacterium
CACCATCTGGAAATTGATGATATCCTGATTGTTTATGATAGTCAGCCAATAAATAACCATCTACTGTTTCATTATATTGCTTATTGTCTTCGCGCCCTACTGTGTAAGACACACCACTCATACCCAATAAATCGCCTTCATACGTGCAGTCAATAAATTCCTTTGCAGTTATTTCTACAGACGGTGCTTTTGTTTTGGATGGATCTTTAACCAGGATAGATTGAATCGTTTTTCCTGACTTGTTCAACTTAAATATTTGCTGTTGCATCAGCACTTTGATTTTTCCGCTTTTAATATAACCCTGCAAGACTTCCATAGCCACGTGAGGTTCAAAAGTCCATTGTTCTTCTACGCCATATTTTTCTCCTATGTTCCTATAAAACTGGCGTGACAAACCGGTAATCGCTTGTTTATTTCCAATGTCAGTTTGGCCCAAACCGCCTGTGGTCATTCCGCCTAACATTTTTCCCGGCTCAATAAGAATAACTGTTTTGCCACATTTCTCTGCAGCATAAGCTGCTATTACTCCTGCCGCTGTACCGCCATAAACACAAACATCTACTGTGTATTTTTCAGGTTTATCTGAATGAAAAGGCTTATACGCCGCCAGGATAGCATTACTGCAGAATAGTAATATGACATAGCCAATTATTTTTATTTTCATAATAATGTTTTTTAAATGGTAGGTAATGAGTTTTTTCGTGAATGCTGAATTGTCAATTGTCAGTTATTGCCTCCTCACCACTCACCACTCATAAGTCAAATGTCAATCGTTGTTTCTGATTTAATAATTCCTTCTTAAGATCTTTATAATTCACTTTTTGCACATCTATCTTTTGATCAATAGCAATGGAAGCAGCCGTAGCCGCAGATTCGCCAAGGATCATAAATACAGGCTCCATCCTGATAGAACCAAATGCAATATGTGAGCTTGATAAGCAGACAGGAACAAGCAGGTTTTTACATTCTTTTTCTTTAGGCACAATAGCGTTATAAGAAATGCTGTATGGATTCGGCGTGCTCACACCGATGTCTCCTTCATTTTGTACATAGCCTTCAGGCGTTACATAACGCTGAACATTGTGTGAATCCAATGTATATGAACCCATTCCAATCGGAGCAGATACAGGTTTTTTGGATAATATTTCATTTTCAGTCATTACATAATCACTTACCATGCGTCGTGCCTCACGGACATACAGTTGGGTAGGCCAGTTGCCATTGTCAGTAAATTCGTCTTTAGCAAGCCCCCATTTATTCAATTCCTCCTGTAGATCTTTCGGCATCCGTGGATCGGTAGCCATAAAATACATCAAACCCTTTTGATACTTTTCGTGGTCTTCTATAATCTCACGCCGTCTTTCATAAGAAGCGTCCGGATAATCGTAGCTCATTCCAATGTAGTCTGTACTTACAGGCCCATGATTATTGGTATCTGTTTTCCAATTGGGAATCATATCAAACTTTTGAAACAATTCCCGCCAGCCTGAATTAAACACTCTTATTAAAAGCTCGTATTGTGCAGGATCATATCCTTCAGGTTTTGGGAAAGGGACTCTGTTGTCGGGATTCTTGGTAAGGCACATGCGGAAGCAATACGCCTGTACTTTTTTATCTCCTTCACCTTTTATACCCGGAGGATCCGGCGAGATAAGCGGAAGCAATCCACTTGATGGATCGCCGGGAGTTTTATAAGGATCAATATTCGATTTGAAATAATGACCGTGTTGAAATACACCAGTTTGCACACCGTTCCAATTTTCACCGTATTCACTATTTGCTTCTCTGCCTACTGTATAACTTACACCTGCCGCTGCCATCAGGTCGCCCTCGTAAGTAGCATCAATAAACACCTTCCCCTTAAATGTTTTACCACTCAATGTAGTGATAGATACGATCCGGCTATGATCCAATTTTACTCCTTTTGCACGATCCAGCCATTCATCACGAAGCACTTCAACATTATTCTTTTTAACAAAATCTTCAAAAACTTCTTCTGCCGCATGTGGCTCAAATATCCACATGGTTCTTTCGTTACCATCTATTGCCGGAGTGCCTTGCCCTTTATTACCATATTCTTCTTTCTTCTGCCATTTCCAGGCATCATCTCTTTGGTAATGTTCAAAAATATCATGATAAAATTCACGTGCCAACCCACCAATTACTTCTTTATTACCTGTATCCGTAAACCCTAATCCGCCGGAAGACAGCCCTCCCAAATGTTTATCCGGCGATACCACAATCACATGCTTTCCCATTTTTTTGGCCTGAACTGCGGCAATAATAGCGGCAGGCGTCCCTCCATATATGATAATATCGGCATCATAATTATTAGCATCCTTTTCAGCACCTCCGCTAAATGAAAGCAAACTGATCAATAGACATAACAAGACAGAATTCTTTATGAAGTTGGTCATTTGTGATCTTTTATAATTGAATAATTTACTGCTCAAGGCCTGGTAAGAAATATCTTATCCAGCTACTCAAATGATTTAGAATAGTTGAATAGATGTATTGCATATAATTCCTTTAATAGCCGGGGTTTTGGTCTGCCTGGGTTAATGCAGGGTTGTTATTGATTTCCTCGGATGGAATTGGCCACAGAAGACGTGCATCAATAAAATTTCTTCCGGCTGCCTGCATGGCTTCTTTAACCTTTCCGGTTCTTTTTAAATCCCACCAGCGCCTGCCTTCGAGAATGAATTCATAACCTCTCTCTTTTAAAACACTGTCTCTGAAGGCATCTTTACTCAAGCCGGAAGGGTAATCAACGGGAGATGCTACATCGGGATCGTAGCCATAAGCTCTTCTTTTAATCTTATTTAATCTTTCCAATGCCAAATCAGATGGCGCTCCATCAGCCATACAGGACGCTTCAGCATATATGAGAAAGGCTTCTGTATATCTGTAAATTGGAACACTATAACTCGAAAATCCCTGGGGAGTTGTAATGAATTTTTTGAAAAGGATAGGCGAAGCAGCAGGTAAAGAAACACTGTCACCGTTCGGCCCAATGTATTTTGTATATAAGTTAAATGATTTGCGAAGATCCTTGTTATCCCAGCTACTTCCAATAAAGGATTTTAAATTGGGCAACCAGGCAAAATTACCGCCGCTACCATAATTGTACGGAGGAGTATTAGGCCTGTGTTCATAAGTAGGTATTGAAGATTGCCTTGTATTGGAATGGTGTACCGACATAATATCTTCCGAATTAGTAATGGTAGCGAAAATATTGTAAAAGTCTTCCTGCTTGTGCACCGGCACCAATGAATAATGCCCGCTGGTAATAACATCATTTGCTTTTGCAGCCGCATCCTTCCACTTCTCAAGAGTAAGATATACCTGGGCTAAAAGCATCTTAGCAGCATATTTCGACGCGCGTCCGGTTTGATCACCTACTGATTCTGGCAGATCTGCCTCTGCTGCTACCGCATCGGCAATAATTAGATCATATACTTTACTTTCAGGTTCCCTCGGTCCTGCTACTGCACTCAGATCAGCGCTTTCTTTTGTCTTAATAGGAACTGCGCCCCAACCTCTTACCAGGTTGAAGTAAGCCATACCTCTAAGGAAATGCGCTTCAGCCAAAAACCTTTTTTTTGCACCATCACTGATGTTGGTCATTTTAGACACATTATCAAGCACTGAATTAGAGCGGTTAATGGCCTGGTATAGCGTAGACCAGTTGGCTGCTGCCCGATCAATATTAGTCTGATCCAAAAGATGATCGAAGATCGTTATAGGAGCTTGTGAACCGCGTCCATTAGCATAATCTGAATGGAGCACTACAAACAGATAATAGGTTATTCCATAATAATCCGTGTTAAAGGTCGAATACGCTCCTCTTATTGCGGCTTCTGCATCAGATTCTGTCTGATAAAAATTAGTCTTGCTGATAAAGCTTTGTGGTACTTCTTCAAGTACTTTTTTGCAGGATGAAAAAATCACTGTGAATAATAAAAATATTATTGCCCTTTTCATAATTTTCATAATTTTTGGTATTAAAAATCGATTTGAATTCCTACTGCATATATTCTTGCATTGGGATAGCCATCTGTGTCCGTACCAATTACTAAGCGGCTTCCTACATCCTGCGAATCAGTTCCCGTAGTATTTACATCCGGGTCTAATCCTATATAATTAGTAAGTGTGAAAAGATTGTTTGCTTTAACATAGATTCTCGCTTTGCTGATGAAGCTTGCGCCCATTTTACCTACAGGAAGATTATATCCTAATTGCAAAGTCTTTACTCTCAAATAACTGCCGTCTTGAATAAAACGATTTGACGCTGCCATTTGTGTACCTGCGCTGATTTTCGGGTACTTTGCATGGGGATTGGGTTTGTCTGCTGTCCAATAATTTCCAAATAGATCAGCAAGCTGGTTTTGCCCTCTTTGAAAAGAATTCAAACTGGTATATCCGGTTTGAAAGAAAATATTATTCCCCTGGACTCCTTCTAT
>JAHEZB010000293.1 GCA_023251285.1 Chitinophagaceae bacterium
GTAATTGCGTTGAAATTTAATTCCTTTAACGAGAGGGTTTACCTGATGCAGCTCCTGTATTACATGCCATGAATTGTCCGTGCTTCCGTCATCTATCATAATGATCTCGTAGGTGCAATTATTCTCTTCCATTACGCGGCTGATCCACGCTTCCAGCTCCGGCAAAGATTCTTCTTCATTGAACAAGGGGACTACAACTGAGATATCCATGATTAGCCGATTTGATTGATATCGTTTTCAAAAGGACGCGGATTTTTTTTAGTAATACCAGAGCCGATTAAAGAAGCAATGGCACCAAAGATTAGGTAGCCAACCAGCGTACCTGCTATGAGAAAAACCGTAAAGAATTTTTGTGTAAAACCAAGTGCCTGTGTTATCTGTTCCTGGCTGAGATTGCCTTTTGCTTCCATGCTTTTCCTCGCGGCATCCATGGCTTTTTCTTTCATATCCGGAAAAACGGTTACAAAAATGATCACATAAATGATCATGATGGCGGTAACCGTCGCTGCAGTCTTGAACCCGTGAGCAAAATAATTTCCGAAAGTACTATTGTGGTCAATTTGTTTGCCATACGAAACCACTGACCAGATTATTCCAGCTATAAAAACAACATAGCTGATGTATTGCAAGGCACTGCTTTGATTCATGTTCAAAAAATAGGTAGCGAGTGCGATAATGATCAGGATTAAAGCCAGTACGATTCCTTTTGTAGTTGAGGTAGTTACAGTTTGTTGCATAAATTGATTTTATTTTTTCTCATTAGAATGTCGCAGACAAAAATAACCTGTCTTTATTGATTATCCCAATTACTTTTCCCTTTAAATTTTTATCAATAAATGCGTTGTTTTTACTTTTGGAATAGATATTTGTTTCTTCAAAAACGTATTCTTCATCAGGCATGAACAGCGTCAGATTTGCTTTTTCTCCTTCAGCAATGGAAGGTATTGGAAGATTGAAGATTTGCCGTATACGTTGTGTCTGCATTTGTAGAAATCTTTCGGTACTCACCCCACAGATTTGCGCTGCACCAAAAACGCTTTCCAGCGTTTCCATTCCATTTTTTGCATATTGAAATTCACAAACCTTTTGGTCCCAATCCTGTGGCTGATGATGTGAGGCAATAAAATCGACAATACCGTTTTTAATTCCTTCACGCAAAGCATCGCGGTCTTTTTTTGTGCGTAAGGGTGGGTTAACTTTTAAGTTGGTATCGTAATCATTCAGATCTTCATCACAAAAAAATAAATGGTATGGTGTGACCGAACACGATACCTGCAGGTTTTCTTTTTTCGCTTCTGCAATTAATTCCACCGATTTTTTAGTAGAAATCCCCGTAAAGTGAATTTTAGAATTTGTGTATCTCACAATCTCTATATCCCTTGCTATCATTAGTTCTTCCGATAATGCGGGTTTTCCCTGGAGGCCTAGTTTTGTAGATATTGCTCCTTCATTCATCAGGCCGTGAGCGCCTATACTTTTATCATCGGGCAGTTGAATAATCGTTCCATCTACCGGAAGAATATATTCCAATGCCTTTTGTAAAATACCAGAAGATTGCACGGGATTTGTGCCATCAGAAAATGCAACGGCACCACAATGGAACATATCAAACATCTCACTTAGTTCTTTCCCTTCCGCATTTTTGGTAATAGCTGCGATCGGATGAATGGTTACCGGCAGTGTTTTACTCTTCTGAATAATGTATTCCACCTGGCTTTTATTTGAAACCACAGGTTGTGTATTCGGTATCAGCATTACTTCTGTGAAGCCCCCACCGGCAGCGGCATTGGCGCCGCTTTCCAGTGTTTCTTTAAATTCCTGTCCCGGATCACAAAAGTTGGCAAAGCAGTCCATCCAGCCTACTGAAACGGATACATCTTTTCCTTCAACGATATTGTCTGCGTCGACATTCAGATCCTTATCAATTTTTGAAATAATGCCATTTTCAATAAAAATACTTGTGATTTTTCCGTGTAAAGGAGAGGAGGGAGAATAAATTGTAGCGTTTTTTATTAAAACCTTCATTAGGTTTATTTAAAAATTTTGTGTTGGGCAAATGTAGAAACTTTCTATGAAAGATTTTTGCAGAGTGTAAAACATTATTTGCCTAACAAGATATTTTGTAAAGAGGTAAAAAAAATAATGTAATTATCTGATTTTCTTTAACATTTGTTTATCATTAACGGCTCTGAATAGAGCAATTAATAACTGTTTTTCGGTGTAGAAATATTCGATCAGTAAAAGAGGCTTTAACATCTTTTTTACATTTGGCATAAAAAAAAGCCCTCCAAATGGAAGGCTTTTCTTATTCATTTTTATGAGAACTTATTTTGTTTTTATATCGACTGTGTTCACATCTCCACCACCTACTTCCACATTTGTATTAATACGATCAGCACTGATTCCTTCAGTTTCAGTAAGGTAAGATTTGATCATATCAACCCTTTTGTTTGCAAGAGATTGTGATGCTTTTGTAGCAGCAGGATAACCTGTTACAACGATGGAGCAAGTAGCACTGTTTTTCATTTGAGAAGCAACGCTGGCCAACATAGCTTTTGCGTCATTGCTAAGAGTTGTTCTGTTAGCGCGGAAAGAAATGCTTGGCAAGTTCAGATTGCAGGTATTCATTGCAGCCAATGTATCTCTGATCGCTTTGCAGCAATCCGGTTCAGGGCATTTACCTACACCGTCTGCATCTACCGGCTGACACTGAGTAGGAGTGATCAGCTCTTTATCTTTACAATCAGGAACACCATCACCGTCTGTATCGCGGCTTACACCATGAGAATCAACAGGACAACCTGCCGGTGTATTTGGTTCTTTATCAAACATATCCGGAACACCGTCACCGTCAGCATCATTAGAAAGGTTCTTAACCTGGTTTTTAACAGTATCGATCTGTGTTTGAAGCCCATTGTTCAACCTTGCTACCGGATTGTCAAATACCATTCTTGGCTTGGCCTGGTTGCCAAGTGTGAATTCAAGACCGATAAAACCGTAGCTGAATTTATCTTTATGAATGCCTACTTCATATCCATCGAGATTGTCTTTATCCACAAAATGCATGCGGTATCCAAGATCCAGATTCATTAATTGAGAAAGGCTTATCTTTAATCCTGCTCCTACTGGAACATAGTTATTGTTTTGAGCATTTCCATTATCAAAGGCAACTTCTGTAGTAGAACCTGTCGCTACTGTTTTAGGCTTGTAGGATATAAAGCCGAAACCTGCACTTACATAAGGAATAATTGTATTGGTGGTCTTTAGAAAATTTATATTGCCAAATGTAAAAACTGCGCTGAGGTCTATAGCAGAACCGATGGTTGTTTTAAAAGATGAATACGGAAGCGGAGTTCCAGGCCATCCTGTCTGATCGCCTTTTAAAGTACCGCCCAGATAATTTGCCTGCAACCCGATGTAATGATTGAACTGGTAACGGATATCGGCACCATACCCTAAAGTAGTAATATGGTGATAAAAATTATTGGTACCGCCAATGATGACATTGGGACTTAGTGCGCCGACATTTATCCCTACAGAGAATTTTCGAAGGGCGCTGCTGCCGGTAAAGGGTTGGACGTTATTGTAGTCCTTCTGGTCAGTTTGTGCAGATGCTGAAACTAAAAATCCGCAAAATAAAGCGAGGAGTACAATTCTTTTAATGTGTAACATAATTTAGGTAATTAGGGTTTAGTCAAATAAAAAAAACAATTTTTAAAGTGTAAAGCTATTCATAAACAACATCTAACAAAAATTTTTTTCCATTTTTCTTAGAATATTTTATGGGATAGCAAAAAATAAGCCATTTAATTCTGTATGATATTTTTTCAGATGAGAATATTTCCACGAAAGGCCATTTATCCTTGAAAGGGCGGCTGGCTGTCAATTCTTTTCTTATTGCCTTTTAATATTTAATAAAAACTTTTTTAAATTATTCCTGTTGCACCATCGATTTAAAGGCTGTTTTGTTTCTGATTTTTTATTTCCTTTTCATGATAATGGTATTTCGTTTTTTACCTGAAATAAGCTTTCGGGTAATCTTTTGCCCAGTTTTTTGATAACTTTTCCTTTTTCATAGAGTATGAATGTTGAAGAGTTTATTTTGTCAACCGTCTTCATTCATCCCTTTATATTATCCATATCTTTTTCATACCTTTCCCATGGCTTTCCTATACTCTACTCATACACTCTTCATACTCTTTCCATACTCTCCTCATACACTCCCCATACATAACTCAGGCATCCCCATACATAACTCATACTCCCATACATTATGCAGAGAGCAAAAAGTAGATTGTGTAAACAGTTTAGATTTGGCACCTTTTTTTTGTTTTAGAATAGTTCCGATAATAATTCTTTGATCTTTTTTTTAAATAAGCTGCATTTTATGAACTTGACGAGAGTAAGATAATCACAAGTTGCATTAGGACGGCGCTTTTCCAGACAAGATTAAGGA
>JAHEZB010000294.1 GCA_023251285.1 Chitinophagaceae bacterium
TGACTATTGCAACTTTTAGGATAAGGTGACATATAAATTTTCTAAATTCGATATAATCGTTTAGTTTTAATCTTCGTTGATGTTACCCTCTGATTTCCTCAAAAAAAGATTCCCTATTTCATCCAGTATCCAATTGGATATTGAATAATGAACGAATAAAATTCGCCCTGTTAAAAACTGTTTTTTACCGAAATGAAATTGAGCACCAGGAATCATTCATTTAAAAAATAAAAAAAAATGGCAGCAATCAGAATTACAGCGGGTAATACAAGTACCGGCGATCTTACTCTCCAGGACAGCAACGGAAACTCTGCAACGAATTTTCACGCCCAGGCCGGCCACGTAATTACATGGGAAATCCAGCCCCATTCTGGCGTTAGTGCACTTACTGCATTTGCCCAAAAAAATGTAAACGGCAACCAGAATGTTTTTTCTTCGTATCCCGCTAAACAGGGTAATTCCAGCAATTGGCAGGGAACTGTAGATGCGAATCTCAACTCCAATAATTCCTACACGGACAGTTATGAGATCTCATGGCAGGATGCAAGTGGAAATTCTTATACCTATGATCCTATGATCCTGGTCAATCCATTAAAGACATGAAACTACTTCATCAATCAATTTATTTATTGTTCTTTCTCTTTCCCTTCTGCAGTGTTTATTGCCAGGATCAGAAAATTGCGGATAGCCTGGAAAGGATCTATGAGCAGAATACATTAAAAGATACAGCGAAGCTTGAGTTGCTCAGAAATTTATCTTTTAATGAGATGCGCAATCTCAATCTCTCTATACGTTATTCAGAAGAACTGATCAGGCTCGCCAAACAGGAAGGTAACGATCTGTATCTGCACGCCGGCTATTTTCAGAAAGGAAATAAAGAAAGGGTTTTGGGCGATGTTGATGACGCCCTCAATGATTATTTTCATGCCCTGGAGGTTTCAAAAAAAATGAACCTCCTTGCTACTGAAGGGGCGGACTATGGAGCCATTGCCGATACTTACCAGGAAGCTAAAAACCATGCTAATGCGATGCGCTATTACCATAAGGCCATTGCAATTCTGAGGCAAACTGGCGATGCCGGCAGTGCCAGGAAAGCAAGCGATTCAATAGCTCTGGCATCATATATTTTAAATGCCGGAGATGAATTGCGTCAGCATAAAGATTATGATTCTGCATTGATCTATTTTCAGGAATCAAGCGACATCTTTGAAAAGAAAAATTACCTGGAAGGAAAGGCTTATAGCCTCGGCAACACCGGAATGGTTTATGCGGCGCAGGGAAAAGATGATCTTGCTTCCCGGAACATGAATGAGGCCATTTCAATCCTCCAGCAGCAGGAAGACTATTACCCGATCTGTGTCTACCTTGTTTCTATATCGGACATTTATACAAAAAAAGGAGATGTAAAAAAAGCGATGGATTATGCTTTGCAAAGCCTTGCGTTAGCAAAGAAATATGGGCTAAAGGAGCAGATCAGCGATGCCAACCACAAAGTTTCGGAGCTTTATGAAAAGCAGGGAAATCTCTCGGAATCCTACCAATATTATAAGAATTATATCGTGTATCGCGACAGCGTTGTCGACCTCAAAACAGTACAGAAAATGGCCGACATGCGCACTGATTATGAAGTATCTCAAAAGCAGATCCAGGTAGATTTATTACAGCAACAGAAAAAAAACCAGCGCCTGATGATGATCGGTTTGTTCATTATCCTGGGTCTTACCATCGCGATATTAGTGATACTTTATTGGTACTATAGAAATATTTCAAGAGAAAAGAAAGTGTCCGAAAGTTTATTGCTAAATATCCTGCCTGCGGAAACTGCCAAAGAATTAAAACTAAACGGTAAAATAGAAGCGGTAAAATTTGACGAAGTAACGGTTCTGTTTACCGATTTTGTGCAATTCACGCGGGCAGCGGAAAATACCAAACCAGAGCAATTGGTAAAAAGTATTGATTATTATTTTAAAGGTTTCGATGAGATCACCATAAAATATCAGTTGGAAAAAATAAAAACCATCGGTGATTCTTACATGTGCGCCTGTGGGCTTCCCACGCTCAACCCATCAAATGCACACCAGGTAGCCATGGCGGCAAAAGAAATGGTAGCGCTGGTTAAAAATGAAATGAATCAATCCGATGGCCTGAATCATTTTGAGATCAGGGTTGGAATTCATACAGGGCCGGTAGTAGCGGGAATTGTGGGAATAAAGAAATGGCAGTACGACATTTGGGGAGATACCGTAAATATTGCTTCGCGAATGGAAAGCAACTCGACGCCCGGACGGGTGAATTTATCAGAAACCACTTACCAGATCATTAAAGATGAGTTTCCCTGCGAATACCGTGGAGAGATTGAAGTGAAGAACCACGGTTCAGTAAAAATGTATTTTCTTTTGTAATGTAATTTATAAGAGGGAGAAAAGGTGGTGCAAATTCACACGTAATGAAGATTTGTGGATGAGTTGGAGGAATTGGAGGAGGAGAAGAGAAATGATGGAGGATCGATCACAAAATTATTTCACAATTGATTGTACTAATAACAATTGAAACTTGGTAACGATAAAATGCCGGACATCCAATTGATTCTTTTTGAGTATTGGAGTAGTCACTATATTAACGGCGGACCAGGCATCATACCGCTGCACATCAAAAATCCTAGCGTTATGACAACAGACGAAAAACCAACGAAGGAAGATTTTGAAAATTGGCACAATGACCCAAACAATTGGAAGTGGGGAATTTTCTATTTCAACAAAAAAGACAAAAGAATTTTTCCACCGAAAAGAAACAAATATTTTGGTTGGACAGTCAATTTTGCAAATCCAATTTCCATTCTGGCAATCGTTGCACTAATAATTTTGATGATCATAATTTTTCCAAAAAGAACTTAATGACAATCGTTTCACACAATCTATTGACCGACGTAAAAAAGTATAGATCCTTAAGTGATTATTTGTACTGACGCAGTTAATCCTGTTATTTTTTTACCGCCGGAACGGATGTTGTACGCAGAACTAAGGAATACTTATTCAATTTTCTCAGTCCGTTTTTCACTTAATTCAATCTCATTTCCTTTGATAATCGATTTTCTAAAAATCAATAATAAGATAATGATGGAACCGCATAGGATCAAATAGCTGTAAGCTAGCGTTCTTTGTCCCGGGTTAGGAAGAAAAGTCAATAAAAGGGATAGCGCAATAGAAAGTACAATATACGATCCGCCACTGGTGATGCCGCCGGCAGTAGCAGCGTTTTTGGGAAACCGGATCAGGCAGTGAGTAAAGAAAAGGTTATACAGAACACCTTCTATCAAATGAATAACAACCACAAAGATCATTAAGAGAAATATCGTCGTCAGAGAATCCAAAAAGATGAGCATTAAAAGGATGATGGAAGCTTGAATGAAAGAAAAGATCATGGCCTTTTTTAATAAATTGCGAATGCCCATCGCCCTTCCCATAATTCCTCCTGAAAAAAGCGCCATCCCCGAAAACAGTGCACAATACCCGGTGGCAACCGGTGAGAGATGAAACACTTTGTCAACAATAAATGGAATCGCCATGTTAAACGACATAACAAGGCAAAAACTAAATCCCAGAATCACTAAGCCCACACTAAAATCCCTTGTTTTTATCAGCTTTAAATAAACCTTTGTAATCGGCTTCCAATGAAAGTGGGTACGATACCTCAGCGATTCGCCGCTGTATCTCAGTTCTGCAATGAGCAGGATGGCGGCATAGATAGCGAGAAAATAAAAACTGGAAGTCCATCCGAAATGGACTTGAAGAAAACCGCCCAGGTAGGGAGCAACAATCGGTGCCGTGCCCCATACAATCGTTAATAACGCCGTATAGCTTTGCTGTTGCTTACCTGAATAAACGTCTACAAAAAAAGTCCTTTTTCCTACTGCAATGAAGGAAACACAAAGACCCTGGAGAACGCGACACGCATCTAACAGGAATAGATTGCGGGTCAGTATGATCAGAATATTCGAAAGAATGAATAGTGTTAATGCGATGATAACAGGCTTGTAGCGACCGAAACTATCCATCAGGCTGCCTGCAAAGAACTGGCCTACTCCATAGCTGATGAGGAAAACTGATAAGGTTAACTGAATCTGGGCAGGTGTGGCGTGGAACTCCCGAACCATTTCGGGAAAAGAAGGCAGGTATAAATCAGTAGCAAAGCCAGACAAGGGTACTAATGCAAAAGCGGCTATGGAAGCGGCTTTGCGGTTAGACATATTAATGTGTTTCATCTATAAAAATAGAAATTGCAATAATGATACCATCGGTAAAATTAAATGAATTGAAGAAAGCGGCTGAAGGAAATTGAAATGAATAAAGGATGAAATAAGAATCTTTGGTATTTGTTGCTATGCTGAAAAACTTGTTAATCGCGGCGATAGAAGGGAAAACATTGCCGCCGATGATGTACCGGCAGGTAAGAAC
>JAHEZB010000295.1 GCA_023251285.1 Chitinophagaceae bacterium
AGGATAAAAAGACTTTAGTTTATTGTAAGAGGTGGCTGCTTTCTAAAGGACACCTCTTAAAAACTTTCTTTTTCTTTTGCAGTAGCGAACAGAATGCTTTTTAAATTATCAACGTGCATTTTCAACTCATCAATTTTTCCTGATAATCGGAAGCAGCGCTATTATAACCTTCTTGAATATTTTTTTCAGATAGTTGAAGGAGCCGGTTTTTTCTTTCTTCTAATCACCTTATTTATTCGTTTGTTGGGCTGAACCGGGGCAATTTTTATGAAAAGGTCATTTATGAAAATTAAGCGGTCCTTTTTTCTGCCAAGGTGGAGCGCCATTTACGCATATGTACGAGCTTGTTTTCAATTGTATGTTTAATCTTTTTTTGCATGAGGTTGTGAAAGTGAACAGGGCTATAGAGCAGCGATAAAAGCGCTTCCCTTGTAAGCTTGTTTTTAAATTCATTTCTGAAACCACTTCTCACTTCAGAAATAGCCAGTTCTTTTGGAATTTCACCTTTTTCATTGATTAAACTCAGCGTTTTTAAAGCGATAAAAGCAAGCACACCGCCAATAATAAAGAGAAAACCAAGACTATGCAATTGCAGCAAAGTCAATATGCGTATTCCATGTGGTCCTTCCCATTGAATATTCCACACAAAGCTTCTGTTGGAAAAATAATCTGCAAGAAAACCACCAACCAACGGACCTAAAGAGGCGAAACAGGCAACGGTCATATTTTTTGCAGTTAAATAGACAATCGCCTCATTTTTTGAGGCCAGTTTCAGCCCGATATTTCCAATAGACAGATTAATGCCGGAAGTAGCAATTCCGCTCATAATATTGATCATTGCTACAATCAGCGAAACAAATAAAAGCGAAGGCGCCATTCCTGCAAAAGGCCAGGAAAGAATGCACAAAATGTAAAGTGGTGCTGCGATTTTTATTACCGTTTTGTTGCTGAATTTGTCAGAATATTTTCCCCACAATTTAATAGCAAAAATCCCGGCAAGCTGCCCCATAATGCCAAATGCAATAATATAAGAAAGTGGAAGATTTAAGGCTTTCAACATGTAAACAGTAAAAAAAGGTGTGGCTATACTCAGTGCAAATGACCAGAAGGAATTGAAAATTAATAATTTGCGATAGTTTTTGTCCAGCAAAGGTTTTCTGAGTAGTTTAAGAATATTGTCTTTGGGTAAATAACTGGCCGGCTCCGGAGTTTTAGAAAGCAACCACACAGAAATTAAACCAATAATGCCACCACCAATAAACATGAAAGCATAAGTAACAAGCTCAGCTCCCGGATTTACTCTTTTTATATAATCGAGCGAAAGTGCCACCGTAAGGCTTAAAACGACGTTTAACGTTTGTGTAAGCCGTGTGCGTTTGGAAAAATAAGTGCCCAATTTTTGTTCGGGAACGAGGTCTTTCATCCACGAATTCCAATTTGCACCTGCAATAGAACCAAAAAAATAATAGAAGAATAATAGAAAAATTAAAACGCCAATGCTGGTAGATTTTGAAAAAATTAACGGAAGTAAACCGATAACAAGCAAGGGGACACGGGCAGCAATATTACAAATAACAGCAATGCCACGGCGGTTATTATATTTCTGTAAAAGAAAAATAGCCACCAGTTGAAAAATACTGGAAAAACTCGGTAATGCAGCAAGGATACCGATTTGAAGATTGGAAGCACCCAACAAAATTGCGAGGGCTACCAAAAATGTACCGCCGGTAAGCGCAGTCATAGCCTCGGTTACCATGCCTTCTTTAATTACCAAATCAAGGCCATTGGCAATTTGTCTCTGAGATAAATGTTCAGATGGTTTAAAGTTCATAGGATGTTCAGCTTTTATTGGAAATTAAAAGGATCTTGATTCAGCATATTGGCTGAAAAGTTTTCCATTTTCAATTTCAGAACAAAAAATTAAAATGTTATTCAAACTAATAACTTCCCACTTCTGTAAAAAATTGTCTTCTCTAGAGGATTTAACAAATAAAGGCAAAAGGACTTTAATAAGTATATGAAAAACAGTAAAGGAACTATTTGCTACATTTACCGGCTAGCAACAATAAGGTAAAAAATTATTGCTGATTATTTCTTTGGTTGCTGACGTTACGAGCTAAATTTGAAAACGATTTTGTACATTTAATTTTAGCTCCCCGAAAAAAAATATAGGAAAAATTGCTCTCCGATGAATAATAACAACCGTTCAAGTTTAGATTTTGATTTCTTTCATGCCCTTTACAATAAAGCCAGGGAAAATAATATTTTAATTGCCGATGAAAATGGAATCGTCCTGGCAATTAATAATTCTTTTAGTGCTTCTTTTGGCTATACAGAGGAGGATATTATTGGTAAAAGCTTAAAGATTTTATTTACAAAGGAAGACCAGGAAAGGGGATTGCCTGAACATGAACGAGAAACAGTTTTGCACAAGGGGCAAGCTTATGACAACAACTACCTGGTAAATAAGGATCAATCCATAACATGGGTATCGGGAGAAACAGTTTTGGTAAAAGACGATAAAGGCAAAATACGTATTTTAAAAGTAATTCAAAATATTCACAAGCAAAAAGAATCCGAGCTGGAACTGAAGCGGTTGAATGATTTTTATGAAAGCATTCTTGCTTCTATCGAAGATGTCGTGATCATTGTTGACAATAAATTGAATATCATCAAAGCCAATAATGCTTTCGCTGGATTGTTCAGAGATAAAGTGCCGGAAATTTCCACAATAAATATCGGCACCCTGATCAAACCATATGATAAGAATGATGAGCTGTTGCACTCTTTGCAGCATGCGGCCCTTACCGGAAATAGTTTTTCAAACAGGCAACTGGAAGTGGATATTCCTTCTGTAGAAAAAAGAATATTTGAGGTTAGTTGTACTCCGTTGCGCGATTTTGCTAACAATAACATGCTTTTAGTTGTGCATGATATTACCATTTACAAAACTCTTGAAAGAGAAAGGGAAGACACCATTGGCTTTGTAGCCCATGAAATAAAAACTCCTGTTGCAAACATGACGTTGATCAATGACATTATGCAAAAAGCAATCGCCGCGAATGACCTGGAATTGATCAAAAAAATGCATATGAGAAATGCAAACAGTGTAGCACGTTTGCAAAAAATAATTTCAGAATTATATGAAGTCTCTACCATTAATTCAGGAAATATCAACCTGGACACGTCGCTATTTAATTTTGATAAGATGGTAAAAGAAGCGATTGATACAGTAGAATTATTACATCCTTCTTTTAAAATAAATTTCGATGGCGGTGCTGATATTGATGTTTCCGCAGACCGTTACAGGTTAATACAAGTAATTAACAATTATATTGGGAATGCGATTAAATATTCGGACAAGAAATCAATAATCGACATTACTTCACGAATTGATGAGAACTCTGTGATATTTTCAGTAAAAGATGAAGGAATGGGAATCCCAAAAGAAGAGCTTCCGTATATTTTTGAACGGTTTTACCGTGCTGAGAAGAGCAGCAACATCGAAGGAATTGGATTGGGTTTGTTTTTATGCCAACAAATCATTAAAGCCCATAAAGGCTATGTGTGGGCCGAAAGCAATGCGGGAAAGGGATCAGTTTTTTATTTTTCTATTCCAACCGATCAATGAACAACTGATTTTTTTGATAAATGACAGGTGATCTCCTTATTTTTTTAAAAACATGTTGGTAGTTTTTTTGCAGTAATTCAAAAAAAGATTGGCATGAAGAAGAAAATCACTGTAAAAAATATTTGGGAAATCCTCAAAAATTCCTTCAAAGGATTTGGAAACGATAATGTAACGGTATTAAGCAGCTCGCTTGCTTATTATACCGTTTTTTCCATGGCTCCTTTACTCATTATTATCATTTCTCTTAGCGGGCTTTTTTTGGGAAAAGATGCAGCTGAAGGAAAAGTGTATTCGACATTAAATGGTTTTGTTGGCCACGATACGGCCATTCAATTGCAGGAAATGATCAAAAACGCCTCACTCTCCGGCAAAAGTGAAATTGCTGTCATTATTGGCATCATCACTTTGGTAATTGGCGCTACAACCGTTTTTGCCCAGATTCAGAATTCGATAAACAACATCTGGGGACTGAGGCCAAAGCCAAAAAGAGGCTGGCTTAAATTCTTGAAAAACCGCTTTTTATCTTTTTCAATCATTATCGGACTCGGATTTTTGCTGCTTGTGTCATTAAGTATTTCCACATTGATTGATGGGTTTAGTAATTCTTTAAAGGCGCATTTTCCCGACGTGACAGTTGTTGTTTTTTATATCATCAATCTCGTTATTACTTTAATCGTAACTGCGCTGATATTTGGAGCAATTTTTAAGGTACTTCCGGACGCAAAAATAAAATGGAGAGATGTGGCAGCCGGTGCAATTACGACGGCAGTTTTATTCATGCTTGCCAAATTCGGAATTTCATTTTATATCAGCAAAAGC
>JAHEZB010000296.1 GCA_023251285.1 Chitinophagaceae bacterium
ATCTTCAGAGGCGGCTATGGCAATATTTGGAGAGATTAATTGATCGTTGATGTATAGATCAATTACACCACTATTGCCGCTTGTGAAAAATGAAAGGGAATAATTGCCGGCTTTTTTTGCGCTTAAGGTATAAAGCAACCATTCGCCATCTTCAATACTAAATACATAAGGTTCACCACTATTATCATTTTTTATATCCACTCCATCATTCCTGTAAGTGCGGCCACGATTGCCTTGTGTATGTACACCGGGAGTGTATTGATAACTGGCCGTATCCATATCATTGTAGGCAAAACCATTTCTTCCCAAATCATAATCAACCGCATTTATTTTAGTATTCCCTGAAATACTATTTGATTTGAAAGGCAATGTTGCTGTTGAATAAACCTGGCGAAAGATGGCGTCAGTCACGTCTTTGTGATAAATGTTGTTTTCGATTTTGATGTTTTCGAGAAGCCCGTTTAATATCTTTTGTGACGTAATGGAATCTGGTTTTGGAGCCTTTCCTTTGCAATAATCCACAAACAATTGATAATCCTGGGGCTGTTTTATTTGTAGTGGATTATTGATGCCCATCTTTTTCAATTGCCACCAGCACCAGCCAATGTCGTTATCTTCCATAAGCCTGATGGTGTTGGTAAACCAGGTGTTTGAATTTTCGCCGCTTTCACCAAGCCACAAAGGAACGTTGTATTTATCGCGGTAATCGAGGAAATTCTGAATCGTTTGTTTGGTAGAAAAATTACCGTATTTATGAAAACTAATTACAAGATTATTATCCCAAAGTGGAAACATGCCATGATAATTATTTGCGAATCCATTTCCCTCTAAAAAAATAATATGGTTCTTATCGACTTCGCGAATTGCTTTGGTAAGACGGATAAAAAAATCGCGCAAGGGAATATTGCTTTTTTCTTCTGTACCTCTTTTATCTTCCGGATTGTCGAAACCCCAATTGGTTTCATTCAAAATATCATAGCCGCCGATATACGGTTCTTTCGCATATCGTTTTGCCAGTTCTTTCCACAAGGCAACGGTTTTATCCTGGTTTGCCTGCGATTGCCACAGTGAAGGTTCATCAGGATTCCTGTCAGATATAGGAAGATCATTTCCTTGTCCGCCGGGAGCAGCGTGCAAATCAAGTATCAGGTAAATTTTATTTTCCTTACACCATTTTAAAAGATCATCCACCATTTTAAAACCTGTTGGCAGCCAGGTATTTTTTCCGGCAACCGGTTCATCTTTTACAGCGAGCGTGAATAAATCATAATGCATCGGTAATCGGATAGAATTAAATCCCCAAGATGCGAGCGAATCAATATCGGCTTTTTGTGTTTCGTTTTTAAGCCATTTTTCATAAAAAATATCCGCTTGTTTTTTTCCAATCAGTTCGGTGATCTTTTCTTTGATCTTATATTGCTGACCAAGAAACCCGAGATTGAACATGTAACCTTCCTGGAGCATCCAGCCGCCCAAACCCATTCCTTTTAGAATAAAATTTTTATTAGCATCATTTTCCAAATGTTTTCCACTCACTTTTAAAAAACCCTGGCCATTAGAATTTATACAACACAGAGTAAAAGCGACTGAAAGGATGAAAGCCTGCAGGCATATCTTTTTCATAAAAAATTAGTAAAGTAAATACGACCGTTAGTAATAAAGTGTCAATAAACAAAGAAATATGATGGATTTACGTTCTCTTTTTTCGAACGTGTCTCTTAGTGATCTAAATCACAATAGTGGAAATGCTGCGTGCTTTTGAAACAGCCGGCGCCCACTGGCCATTGATCCATAAATGATAAGGAATTTCATTGCCGGTCATATTTAAAACAACCACAGCCAGTTTCCCGTCCTTATTTATAAATGAAGTGGCTTGTAAAAAGCTTCTGTTGCTGGAAGCGCTTACTCTTCTTGCGCCCGGTCTGATAAATTTAGAAAACTGGCCTATGTACCAGTATTCATTGGTGTAAAAAAGTTCACCTGTTTTTACATTTCCAACTAATGGCGCAAAGCAAAAATTTCCAACATGGTTCGGGCCGCCGGTCTGGTCAACAAGGATGTTCCAATCTGTCCACGCCGTAATTCCATTGTTGAGATCATTCAGCATATTATTTCCATACAATTCGCCAAGGCTCCAGTTGTGTATGCTGTCCATATCAAATTTTTCTTTACATCCTTCGGTAAACATTAAATTGATATTTGGAAAAGCTTCATGAACCCGTTGTTCATTTTCAAAGAGAGGAGTAGATTTTGTCCAGGTTTCATACCAATGAAAACCAATTGCCCAAAAATATTTTGCAGCTTCCGGATCGTTTAACAAAACACTTGCCCGCTGATACATCAGGTCGCGGTTATGATCCCAGCCGATTATTTTGATGTCTTTCAGATTATTTTTCTTCAGCGTAGGCCCTAAATTATTCTTTACAAAATCGCGTTCAGCATCGGCGGTATAAATGCACGATTCCCAACGCTGTGTAGCCATCGGTTCATTCTGAGTAGAAACGCCCCAGATGGGAAGTCCTTCCTTCTCATATGCGTGAATAAATTTTATAAAATAATTTGCCCAAAGCTGGTAATATTCTTTTTTCAAAAATCCTCCGTGAAGCATGTCGTTATTGGATTTCATCCATGCCGGCGGGCTCCATGGCGTTGCAAACATCAGCATTTTGCCATTCAATTTTTCATTCACTTTTTTTAATAAAGGAATGCGGTATTTTTCATCGTGTTGTACACTGAAACTGTTTAAAGAGCTGTCATAATCCCGGATGTAATTGTAGGTGTCGCTGGAAAAATCGCAACTGTTGATATTGGTGCGCACCATATTATAACCGATACCGTCTGTAGTATCATAATACGCTTTCAAAATTTCATCCTGTTTATCTTTTGGCAATTTTGCAAATGTTTCTGCAGAAGCATCTACTATTGCTCCACCAAAACCGGTAATGGTTTGAAACTGATGTGTGGGATCAACAAAGATGCAAACATCTGTTTCCAATGGCTGGGGATGATTTTCAAAAGTCAGTTTATCTGATAAGCTGATTCTTTCTTTTGTTTTTTCAGCGGTGGTATAAACAACCGGAATTTTTCCTTCAAGAGAAAAATTGATGGTTGCGTTTCCATAATAATTTGTCCTTGAAGTCTGCGGCTGATGCTGGTTACAGGCAATTGATAGTAATAGAAAAGCAAATGGAATTTTTTTGAAAATCATAGTTATTTTATTTGATAGATCTGCGAGGCAATAAATGTAAAGAAGATTTAGTAATTTACTCCAATCGTTTTTCGATTCTTCTATCCGGGATAAACCAGATAAGGGCAACAAAACAATAAAGTCCTAAACTGATCCAAGAGTTTATAAATGTAAGCAGGATGCCGATTCCATAAATTACCACAGAAATGACTCCTTTAAAATCATTTCCGATGGATTTAGCGAGCAACGAATCTTTGCCGTGAAGTTGGATCAAAGAATGCAACAGAAAATAATAAGCCATGCCGCACATAAATAAAATAATGCCATAAAGAGCGACGGTTGACGGACTGAAATGATTTTCACCCATCCATGCAGTAACAAAAGGAACCAATGAAAGACAGAAAAGTAAAAAGATATTTCTCCACAGAACTTTGCCATTTACGTGCTTTACCACCTGGAATAAATGATGATGATTGTTCCAATAAATACCGAGGTAAATAAAACTGAGCACATAGCTCATAAACTTTGGCAGCAAGGGTTTCAAGGCCTCAAAAGTATTGCCTTCCGGCGCATGCAGTTCCAAAACCATGATGGTAATGAGAATGGCAAAAACGCCATCGCTAAAAGCTTCAACTCTTCCTTTGTTCATATTCTTATTTGAGACGGAAAAATAATTAATTCTTTTATTTATCAGTTCATCGTTTTTTTAGAACCTTTCAGAAGATCGCGAGCTTTTCGATTTGAGAGGTAATTAAAAAAAACTGCTTATTTGTCGTTTTACTGCAATGGCTTTTTTCAATTTTTATCCATTAAAATAAAACAAATTTTAAAAAAAGTTGAGAATTAAAAAATCGTAAATTGCAGTATGCCCGAAAAAATAATGCCGTACGAAGAAACCGTATTTGTAGATACTACAAAACCAGTTTGGAATTACTCGCTATTCACTGAGGAAGACATTCGCAACTTTGAAAACGGGACACATTACAGCTTGTATAAATTATTTGGTTCGCATGCGCTTACTGTTCTCGACAAACAAGGTTATTATTTTGCCGTGTGGGCGCCAAATGCAACGTACATCAGCGTTGTAGGAGATTTCAATAACTGGGATATTCATGCGCATCCTTTATTTGTGCGCCTGGAACGATCAGGAATCTGGGAAGGTTTTATTCCGGATTTGGCGGAGTATACGAACTATAAATATTACATTATTGGTTTTGAAGGCGCACAATTATATAAAGGC
>JAHEZB010000297.1 GCA_023251285.1 Chitinophagaceae bacterium
TTCTTCCCGTGCAGAACCCACGTGATACGTAACATCTACATGAACTACCGGATCACTATGATCTTCAGAAATGATCACCGTAAGTCCATTCGGCAATACATATTTTTCAAAGGGAATAACGATTTCATTGCCTTTTTTTTCTACTTTTTGTACCAGTTTCGCTTGTGAAAATGCCATAGTGCTAATTAAAAATATCAATAAAAATGGTGAGAGAATTTTCTTCATAAAGAGTTTTTTTAGATAGGTTGCAATATAAGCGGTATGGATAAAAGAACCATAAAATTTGTATGAACGGCTGTGGAGATGGATTACAGTCGAAAACAGGAAGTGTGCATTTTTCTTTATTTGTTGAAAATTTAATTCCGATTCAATACTAAATGAAACGGCAACTTTCAAACCCATGATCACTTTTATTTCAAATGATTTTTTGCCCACATACTAATCAATTCATTTCTATCCGAGTTCCATGCTTTTTTGTAAAGCTCACGCACAACATCCATCCATTTTTCTTTTCGGTCGTCTTTACTTCCTACGTCCTCGCCGCCACCGCTGGCTTTATAATCTTCACGTGTCGTACTGCTGATTCTCGCATACTGGCCGGTTTGTGGTTTTAGATCATCATTGGTGACATGTAAATAAAAATCCAATTGCCGAGGCGTACACGTTAAAGTATTTCTGAGATTGTTGAGGATTATTTTTCAGCAATTACCCGGAAGCAGGAAAAGAAAAAGAATATTGTTCAATTGGTTGAAGGATTGAAACCTCCTGTCATTGATCCCAATGCAGATTTGAAGGATTTATTTTATAAAGAACAAGCGTCGAAATATGGCTTTTAAAGTTTTTTTAGATGCTAATGTTTTACTCGATTTTACATTAAAACGGAAAGCATATCCGGAATCAAAAAGACTATTTGAACTGATTGTGTCAAAACAGATAAAGGGATTTATTACTCCGGCAATAGTTCATATAGTAGGTTATTCGTTAACAAAAGCGTATGGCGCTAAAGAATCAAAAAAATTATTATTATCCATATTGTCTGATGTTCAATCAGTGGATATCCCTCATCAGGTTGTTGTAAATGCCTTGCTTTCAAATATTAACGACAATGAGGATGCTTTACAATATTATGCAGGTTTGGATCATAATTTAGATTACTTTATTTCGGAAAATAAGTTACTTAAAAAACAAAGCAATTCTATATTGCCTGTTTATACTGCAAAAGAATTTCTTAAGGAATTTGATTTGCTTTAAACCTTCTTTTGATTTTTAAGAATTGAACAGTTCAGCATCTCATCAATCCTTACAAACTCATATCCACGATCTTTTAATTCATTTATCAACACCGGTAAACGTTTATAAAATTTATCAGTTCGCCGTGGATCTGTACCGATATGAACCAAAAGAATAAACCCATTCAATCCATTCGTTGATTTCAATTCGTAATGTAAAATCGAATTAAAAATGGTATCGCTGCTTAAATATTTATTTCCCATTTCCGGATACGTGTAGTCCGCATTGCTCCTTGTTCCTGGTGTAAAATCAACAAGTTGCAATCCCATTTCGCTTGTCCATTTTGCGATAGAATCGTTGTACCATTCAAAAGGCGGAAGAAAATAATGCGCCTCATTTTTTGCAATTCCCCATCGCTTTAATTCTTTGTAGGTATTTTCCAAATCATTTCTAAATTCCTCATGCGTTACCAGCAAACTGTCGCGTTTTGTCCAGTCGCAATACAACAAATGTTTATCGGAATGAGAGCCTAAATAATTGCCATTTTCTTTTAGTTCTTTAATTACTTTTTTAAACTTTTTATTCCGGTAAAAATTTCCGGTAAGGAAAAATGAACCATGGATGTTTTCTTTCTTTAATGCTTTTGAAATATAACTTGCTCCATCTGCAAATTCATCTCCCGTAAAAACTAAAGCAATTCTTTTCTTAGTTGTATCACCGCGAATGATTCCACCATGAGAGATCACCTGATTTTGCCCTACCGTTTTTTTTTAAATTCACTTTCTTTTGCTGCAAGCAAATAGATTAAAGAGGCTGTTCCATCCATCGTCGGTTCGTTGCTGCTGTAATCGCCATAATCATCGTGATACACTGCAAGGTTACTTTGAAATGGCGCGTATTCATCAGGTTCATAAAGCTGAATCCCAATTAAATTTTTGTAGATCGTTGTATAAACCGGCCCGTCAACCAATCCTCCGTAAATCGGATAATGACCAATATGTGTAAAAGCAGAATGAGGATCTGTTGGCGTATCACCCCAGGATGGCAAACCATACACCATGCTGGTTCCCCACGGGTTGCAACCGAAAAGCCAGTCAACATTTGCCTGTGCGAGTTCATCAAAAGCATGATCGCCGGAAAGCTGTGCATACCACAAACATTGAATGGCAAACGACGTGGTAAGATTATTGCTGCACCAGATAAACGGTACTCCGCGATAAAAAGCATTTTCTTTAGCACGCTTCCACACATCTTCAATTCCCTGTTTGTAATAACTAATAATGGAATCTTTTTTACTTCCTTTTAATTGTTTCGCCAGTTCATAATGACCAAGATTTATAAAAGGATAATATTGATAATGATTGGCTGTATCGCGGTAAAACCATGGCGTCACCTTCTCTACCTGTGAATATTTGAATGAAGAATCCAACAAATGATTCATTTTTTTCCCGGGAAAATAATTTTGAAGTTTCGCCAAAGACGCAAAGCCCAATTCCATATCATCTGTCCAGTTATCTTCTGCATAGATGTAAGGCGACACTACAGAAACCGTTTGTGTAACTCCGGGTTTTATCAATGCATAGTCGATGGCAGTATAAGCATGGTTGACCAGCTTTTTTGCATAATCGGGGTTCGCTTTATCAAACAAAACAGCGCCGAGAGAAAACGCACTTGCAAATTTAGCAGCCGTAGAACTCGTACCTGTCGTGTGATTCATAAACTTGCCGCGTTGCTGCGGAAGCCCGTTGATAAAATAAACCGGGCGCTCAAAATCTTTTCCGTAAAAGTCGTCTTCTTTTGGAATGCGCATTCCACGATGGTCGCGGTCATCCGCAATCTGGTTAAACATCCACTCTGGTTTCGGATGCATTTTTAAAAGCCAGTCCAGTCCCCATTTAGCTTCATCCAATACATCTGCGATCCCGTTTTTTCCGTCTAAGCCATTCGCTTCTTTTTTATCAGAAAAAACATTTGGAAAATCGCGGTAAGCAGCAAGTAAATGATACGTGGCGTTTGCCGAAGTAGTGGAATATTGCAGATAATCAGAAGCATCGTGCCAGCCGCCTACAACATTGATGTAAGTGCTATCAGGCATTGGACCATACATCGTGTATCCGTCGTGGGTATGACAGGAATCTTTCAGAAAAGGATTGAAACCACTGCGCTGTTGCCTCATATAAAAGAGGCAAAAATCTGCTGTTCCTTTATAAACATTCTCATTGATTTTAAAAGAAGGTGAGACGGCATTCCCTGCTTTTAAATAATAAACGCCGGGTTTTTTAAATGAAGAAAAATTAAGCCGGTACGTATTGGTAAAAGGCCCATAAGCGCCAAAAGATTTCCCGGCTTTATTGCTGAAAATTTTTTTTCCTGTTGCAGAATCTATCAACTCAAAATTTTGAATGGAAGCATCATCTTTGCTGCACCAAACCGCCACTTTTATTCCTTGCGGAGTATATCCTAGTTGATTAATTCTTATCCATTCGCTTTCATTTTCCTTTTTTGCAAAAGAAAAAACAAATCCGGCGGTTATTAAAATTAAAATGGATTTAAATAATTTTTTCTTTGAAAACAAGACAGCTCGGGTACTTTGCATCATTCTTTTGTTTAATGGTTAATTACGAATATGTTATTAAGTGGTGGATTTGAAAAGAGCAATCAGCGTTATTTGTTCGTTTGCCGTGAAGAAGCTCCTTCATCTTAAATTGTTCCCCCGGTTTCTCATCCATTGATACTTTCTAAATAGGCAGTCGATACGCCGTATCTAAGATATAATCATTACATAAAAAGAGAGTTACTCATCGATTGTTTTAATTTGATCTTTCGAATTCAGGATTCTCAACCACTTCTCCATTCAACACTGTGTTGCATATCTTATAGCTGTCTGAAAAAATAGTAAAATTGGCTTTACATCCCACGTCAATTTTTCCACGATCAGTCAGGTTCATTACTTGTGCCGGATATGAGGAAGCCATACGTAGCGCTTCGTCTAAAGGAATATCGGCCTTTTCAACACAATTTTGCACTGCTTTTAAAAGTGTAAGCTTTGAGCCGGATAAGGTTCCGTCAGGTAACGTAAAGCGGTCTTCCTTTTCGACATGCATATAAGCTCCGTCGGAAACGGGTGCAACCGCATCCGTTATTAAAAACAAACGGTTACCCATTATTCTTTTGCTGATTTTTAACGCAT
>JAHEZB010000298.1 GCA_023251285.1 Chitinophagaceae bacterium
GATGAGTTTTATAAAGGGCCGCAGCTTCTTTTCTTTCATCGATCAATGAAGAAAGATTTCGCATCATCACCGCTGAATCTATTGTTGGTATTGGCATCGGAAGATCGAGCCCTTCCTGTGAGGTCCATTTCCCGGTTCCTTTTGCACCGGCTTTATCCAAAATCATATCTACCAGGTAATTATTGGTTTTGTCGTCCTTCTTTTCGAAAATAGCTGCAGTGATTTCCAACAAAAAAGATTTCATTTCACCGCTATCCCAATCTTTAAAAACCTGGTGAAGCTCTTCGTTTGAAAGCCCTAAACCATGATGCATCAGGTCATAGCATTCGCTGATGAGTTCCATAATCGCATATTCTATACCGTTATGTACCATTTTTACATAATGGCCCGCTGCCTCATGGCCAAGATATGCCACACATGGCTCGCCATTTACTTTCGCAGCTACTGCTTTTAAAATTGGCGCTACTTCTTTGTAAGCTTCTTCATCACCACCGGGCATAATGCTCGGACCTTTTCTTGCGCCTTCTTCACCTCCGGAAATTCCGATTCCCATGAAATGAAAACCTACATTTTTTAATTCATTGATTCTTCTTAACGTATCTGTGTAATGTGAATTTCCTCCATCAATAATGATATCACCTTTTTGTAACAGAGGCTTCAATTCACTGATCACATTATCCACCGGATTTCCTGCGGGAACCAGCATCATTAATTTTCGCGGCGTTTTTAACTGATCAACCATTTCTTTTAAAGTATTCACTCCTTTTACAGTTGTTCCTTTAGTTGCTGAAGCTTCAAAAGCTGTCGTCTTATCAGGATTTTTATCATAACCAATCACAGAAAAACCATGGTCAGCCATGTTCAGCAACAGATTGCGTCCCATTACACCAAGGCCGATCATTCCAAAATCGTATTTCTTTTCTTCCATAAAAAAATTATTTAATGGTAAAATTAATGAAAATGGATTTGCTTTTACCTTCAATCGTTTGAAAGAAGCTTTTACAGTAAACAAACTTTTATTCTGAAATTGGGATTTGTTTATCGTTAAATAGGAAAAGTCCGGCTTGAATAAAATATGATTCTATAAAAAACTTACGCGTATAAAAACAGGAAAGATGATTTATTTGAAGTAAAAACATTTTTTTGTGGTAGTCATATAACTTTTTAACTTTAGCATATTGTATTTGTGATCTGCTTAAAAATAAAACTTTGAGGAACTTATAAGCCAATAGAAATAAATTTTTATTGTCTTCTTAATCAGGATTGCAGCGAGTTTTATATCATGTTCGTTCCTTGAGAAAAATTCTATATCTTATCGGGAAGTTAGATTGGAGGTAGAGATGTATTCGTTTTAGATTTCTTTAAAACAAATAATATGATTTCTCCCAAACGCTTTGGAAATTTCATCCTTGTGATGATTTTTATTCTTGCTCCTTGCCTGAATTCGTGTACTAGCACAAGAATTGTTTCCAAATATGATTCTGATACTTTTGCAAATAATCCTTTGAATGAAAAGACCACCTGGTCTTTTGCATGGGGTTTGGTTCAGCCTAAAGATATTAATCCAAAATGCGACAGCAGGTTCAATCATCTTGACCAGGTAACGGTAAAAAACAATCTAGGCTTTGCATTAATATCGGTACTTTCTCTGGGCATTGTGATGCCGCAAAGAATTGAGTGGGCGTGTGCGCCTTACAGTCCTCCAACTGATTCCCTTGGACATAATTAAAAATACATCAATGACGACGCTGACTAATTTACCGGATGGTATATCAATATTACCCATCACAAAATGGCAAAATGGACATGAGAATTTTGTACATACATTCAAGGAAAATTGTTCATTCAAACTGAGCATTCCTTCTTCGAAATCCACCAATCCTTATTTTGATACAACGAAAAATTTTCAATGGGTCATTCAATATGCGCTTGATCATAATATTCAACTGCGCGCCTTAGGCAATGGTTGGTCGTTTTCTGAGGTGGCTATTTGCGAGGGCGGATTAGTCGATACAAAGGCGCTTCGTCTTACATTCAATCTGAAAAATTCTTTTATAGCCGCTGATTATTTACAAAAGGGAGGAAACACAGGGAATCTTTTTTTTAGCGAGTGCGGTATCAGTATTCTTGATCTGGATGAGAAACTTGAACAGGATTCTAATCCCCGAAGATCACTGAAAGCTTCCGGTGCAAGCAATGGTCAGACAATTGCGGGATGTACTTCTACCGGCACACATGGTTCTGCCTTCAATGTAGGTGCTGTACATGATTCGATTGTCGGTTTGCATATTGTTGTTGGCCCCGACCGGCATGTGTGGATTGAGAAAAAATCGAATCCTGTTGCTTCTGACGACTTTATTAAATGGCTGGGCGCAGAAGCGATTAAAGATGATGATATGTTTAACGCCGCTGTAGTAAGCTTTGGTAGTTTTGGATTTATTCATGGGATATTAATAGAAACTGAGCCGATCTTTCTTTTGGAACAATATCGTACGGGCAATGTTGTTTACAACGATTCTTTGAAACAGGTGATGAATCAGCTTGATTTTTCTTCCATTCAAAATCAACTTCCATCCTCGCCCGATGCTGGTGCAAAAGAGTTGTATCATTTTGAAATACTTGTTAATCTGCAAATGTTCGAACCTGATAATCCTCAGAAAGGGGTTTATTTCAAAACGATGTATAAAGTTCCTTACCGCAATGACTATACGAAAATCGTTGTAAATGATCATGGATTTACCTATGGCGATGACTTGCTTGGTGTGGTGGAGAGCGTACTTGATGGACTTGGCCCCGGGTTATCATCCTTGCTTGTTCCGGGATTGGTAAACAAATTATTTCCATTGGCATTTACTGCCAATCAAAGCATGACAGGAACAATTGGAGAAACATTTAGTAATACGAAATTCAGGGGAAAAGCCGCGAGTGCTGCTATTGCTGTTCAATCAGATAGTGCGAGCGCCGTGTTGGAAGAAATTGTTGCGATAAATAGCGTTACTCCTTTTGCAGGCGCCCTTGCCTTAAGATATGTAAAAGGAACGGATGCACTGCTGGGGTTTACTCATTTTCCTAAAACATGCATCATGGAGTTAGACGGCGTGGACTGTGATTTATCAAGAAGCTTCATAAAAAAGGTGTGGACAAGACTTGATGAATTAAATATTCCTTTTACCATGCATTGGGGGAAATTTAATTTTGGCCTTACACCTGCGTTGGTCAACAAAATGTACGGTGAAAAGCTTAGAAAATGGAAATTCTGCAGAAAGCAGCTTTTATCCGACGAGGCTCAAAAAGTTTTTACCAATAATTTTATGCTTCAATGCGGATTGTGTGATTAGTAGTTGTAACCTTTAAATTCTGTTTGTTGACGTCTGTTGTTAGTAGTTTTCGGTTTTGTTAATCCCTCATTCTCTATTCAGCTTACATCCCTACCTTTGCAGTATGAAAAAGAAAATAGTTTTTTATTCAGTTTTCTTTGTACTGCTGATCTCCATGTTTTATTTTTTACTATCTTTTACAAAAGGTTTTTTCGATGTGAAGCTGCCGGTAATGAGTTATGTGCAGGACTTTTCATTTACTGATCAAAACGGGCAAACGGTCACACAAAAAAATATTGACGGGAAAGTTTACGTGGCCGAATATTTTTTTACCACCTGCAAAGGCATTTGCCCAAAGATGAATTTCAATATGAAAGGCGTTTATGATAAATTTAAAGATCATAACGATTTCGCCATTATTTCTCACACATCCATGCCTGAAACGGATTCTGTTCCTTTACTAAAAGCGTATGAACAAAAAATGATTGGAAGCGATCCTCATAATGCAGCTAAGTGGTATTTTGTAACCGGAAGTAAAGATTCTTTGTATAAAATGGCCCGTCAAAGTTACCTGTTGGATAATGATAAAAACAACAGCGAAAATATACAGGAGGCTTTTATTCATACTCAATTTTTTGCATTGATTGACAAACAAAAAAGAGTACGCGGCATTTACGATGGATTGAAACCTGATGAAATTGCCAGGCTTGAAAAAGACATTTCTAAATTGTTGAAAGATAAAGACGCTTAAAGTTTTTCTTTTAAAAGTATTTCCGGTAAACGAACAAATACCTTTAATCTTTGATTTCTTATCTTTCAAACAATTTCTTTTGTTCTTTTACAGAACATTGAATTTCTGGCTCATTCAACTATAATGGTCGCCTATTTATACCAACAGTATCATAAGGCGGCTTTTCTGTTATCAGCAAACAAACATTTATTGTAGTTTTCTGTTTTTTCTCATAATTCTCCTTTTAAAAAAGTTAATCGCAAATCCTTTTTACTAAAGTTACTGGCGTATATTTGCTAAATAATTTAGTTAATAAATTTACCGATATGGAAATT
>JAHEZB010000299.1 GCA_023251285.1 Chitinophagaceae bacterium
AGCCTTACCTGGAAGGAAAGATTGCGCCGGTATTTTTTGGAAGTGCCATTAATAATTTTGGTGTAAAAGAATTACTCGAAACGTTTATACAAATAGCTCCGTTGCCACAGGAAAGAGCAGTTACGACGCGGGTTGTAGAGCCGGACGAAAATAAATTCAGCGGCTTTGTTTTTAAAATCCACGCAAATCTCGATCCGAGGCATCGGGATCGAATTGCTTTTCTAAGAGTTTGCGCCGGCAAATTTGAGCGCAATAAATATTTTCATCACGTGCGGCTGGATAAAAACGTGCGTTTCAGCAATCCTTATACTTTTTTAGCAAGAGATAAAGACATTATCGAATCGGCATATCCCGGAGATGTGGTTGGTTTATTCGATACCGGAAATTTTAAAATTGGTGATACGCTTACAGAAGGAGAAGATTTTTATTTTACCGGAATTCCTTCTTTTTCTCCGGAAATATTTAAAGAAGTAGTGAATAAAGATCCGATGAAAACAAAGCAACTTGAAAAAGGATTGTTGCAGTTGACTGATGAAGGCGTGGCACAATTATTTACCCAATTTGGAGGAAATAAAAAGATCATCGGTTGCGTAGGCGAACTGCAATTTGAAGTAATTCAATACCGTCTTTTGCACGAATATGGCGCATCGGTACAACTCAATTCACTGCCGTATTACAAGGCCTGCTGGATCACTTCAAAAGACCCAAAAAAACTGGAGGAATTTATAAAATTTAAATCAGGAAATATTGCCAAAGATAAAGACGGCCTCCTTGTTTACCTGGCCCAAAGTGAATGGTTTTTGAACACTGAACGAACAAATAACCCGGATATTGAATTTCATTTTACCAGCGAAATTCATAAATAAAAAATCAAAAAAGTTATTAACCGTTCAGCAATTTTTTTGAATTAATTTCATCGATTGCAATCTGCTTTTTTAATTCTTCAAGGTTATTAAATTTTTCTTCTTTTCGTAAAAAATGTTTTACATAAACCCGAAGAATTCGGCCATAAATATCTTCATTGAAATCAAAAATGTTTACTTCGATCATTCTTTTATTATCACCAATGGTCGGCCTGATGCCGATGCTCATCATGCCGTGGTGAAACGAACCTGGAATGAACAATTTGTTCGTTGGATTTATTTGTCCAATATTCACTTCCACTGCATAAATTCCATCGGCAGGTATCAATTTATTCGGATCCTTTATTTCAAGATTCGCGGTTGGATATCCAAGCGTTCTTCCTAATTGATTTCCTTCGATCACTGTTCCTTCGAAAAAATAATCATATCCCAAACAATCTTTTGCAACGGTAATCTCTCCTGAGTTCAAAGCTGTTCGAATTCTTGTTGAACTTATCGTGATATGATCTAAGACCTGTGCCGGAATTTCTTTGACCTGGTAATCAAATTCTTCCTGGAAGTTTTCCAGCATTTTATAATCTCCGCTTCTGTTTTTTCCAAACCTGTGATCATAGCCAATAATAATCGTTTGCGGGTGAAAATTGGAAACCAAAAATTTCGAAATGTATTCTTCAGCACTTTGATTCGAAAATTCTTCAGTGAATGGGACGACAACAAGATGATCAATATTTTGTTTCGCAAGAAGCTCAATTTTCTCAGAAAGTGTATTCAGCAAGTGAATCCTTTTTTGTTCTCCGTTTTTAGAATGAATTACCATTCGCGGATGTGGATCAAAAGTAATAATAACAGATTCTCCATTGTTTATCAACGCTTCTTTTTTCAATTGGTTTATGATTTGAAGATGGCCTGTATGAACACCATCGAATGTTCCAATAGTAATGGCGGCGTTTTTAAAAACCGGAAGGTTATTTATATCCTGGTGTACCTGCATAAGAGGCTTGCAAGATAAATGATAAATAAATATTCTGCTGATTGAAAATTCATTAACGCAACTTACTTTTACCCGGTTTAAAATGGAAAACGTTTTCTTTTTAAGGTTAATTTAATAATTCAATAATAAATAATGTCCCTTTACTCGAAGCGCGGTGTTTCTGCGCAAAAAGAAGAAGTTCATGAAGCTGTAAAAAATCTTGATCAAGGCATTTTTCCAAACGCTTTTTGCAAATTATATCCCGATTATTTGGGCAATGATGAGGAGTTTGTAAACGTAATGCACGCCGATGGAGCCGGTACTAAAAGTATTCTTGCTTATTTGTATTGGAGAGAAACCGGTGATATATCTGTATGGAAAGGAATTGCTCAGGATGCAGTGGTGATGAACCTTGACGATCTTTTGTGTGTAGGCATTTACGACAATATTATTTTTAATTCTACCATCGATCGAAATAAAAATCGGATTCCCGGTGAAGTGCTGGAACAAATTATTAATGGCACTCAGGAATTTTTTGATCTGATGAAAACTTTTGGTGTCAACATCCATTATCTTGGAGGAGAAACTGCAGACGTAGGAGATGTGGTAAGGACCATAGCAGTGAACGGCACCATGACTGCCAGATGGCCGAAATCAAAAATCATTTCTAATGAAAAAATAGAACCAGGAAATGTAATTGTAGGTCTCGCTTCTTTTGGAAAATCTACTTATGAAAAAAATTATAATAGCGGAATTGGCAGTAATGGGTTGACTTCCGCAAGGCACGATATTCTCGGGAAATATTATGCTGAAAACTTTAAAGAAAGCTATGATAATAGTTTGGAAAGTGATGTCGTTTATATCGGGAAATACAGGATCAGTGATGCTTTAGGCCTTCTTTCTCCTACCAGAACTTTTGCGCCGCTAATAAAAGAACTTCTTGAAAATACTTTCGATAAAATTTATGGATTAATTCATTGCAGTGGTGGCGGACAAACGAAATGCCTGAAATATATTCCTGAAAATGTAAGAGTTGTAAAGGATAATTTATTCGCCCCGCCAGAAATATTTCAGAAAATACAGGAAGCAAGTAAGGCGGATGACCACGAAATGTACCAGGTATTTAATATGGGATGCCGAATGGAAATATATACAGATGAAGATTTCGCAGCGGAAATTATTTCTCAGGCAAAATCCTTTAATATTGAAGCACAAATTATCGGAAGAGTAGAAGAGAGTGATAAAAAATCATTAATTATAAAAACCAAGGAGGCAGACCTGGCTTTTTAATTTCGTTTGTCCGTGCCCGTTAGCTAAATTAGAAAATACAAATCCGGGTTATCTATTCGTTTACTGGAAGGCCTTGATTAAATTTTTTAAAAATGACTATTACCTATAAAAACAAAAGATGCTGACTTGGTTTTTTATTTTCGTGTAGCCGTCACCGTTAGCTGATCAGAAAATACAAATTCGCCTTATTTATCGTTTACTGGAAGGCTTCCAATGCTTTTTCCATTTGCATGCTTCTGGATCCTTTAATGAGGATTTGTGCATTTGTAATGCCTTCATTTTTTAACCAATCTCCCGACAGCTCAGCGTTTTCAAGGGTTATGTACCGGTTTTTTATTTGGTTAAAATTCTCTCCAACCAAAACGACGGCATGCCACTGATGCTGATCAATCAATGAAATAATATCTGCATGTTCTTTTTCACTTTCATTACCGAGCTCCATCATGGAACCAAGTATTAAGATCTTTTTATCGCCTTTCATGCTGGCAAAATTTTCAATTGCCGCTTTCATACTTCCCGGGTTGGCATTGTATGCATCCAGGATAATCGTGTTGCTGTTTTTTTGTATCAATTGAGAACGGCTGTTTGAAGGAACATAATTTTCTATCGCATTCTTTATTTTATTTTCATCAATATTGAAATATTTGCCGACGCAAAATGCAGCTAATACGTTTGGTAAATTATATGCCCCAACCAATTTTGTTTTTATAACGATGGCATTTTCAGAATTAATTTGGACTTCAATAAAAGGATCATTTTTCAAAATTTTTCCTTTTGCATGTTCACTTTTGCTTCCATAAAACACAACCTGATTTACCTGACTGCTTACTTCTTCCACACCCTTGTCATCCGTGTTAACGAAGGCAGTGCCATGGTTTAATCCCAAATATTCAAAAAGTTCTCCTTTCCCTTTTTTTACATTTTCTTCGCTACCAAATCCTTCCAGGTGCGCCTTTCCGATATTGGTTATTAATCCATGAGTTGGCTTTGCGTATTCGCAATAGCCGGCAATTTCCTGTAGATGATTAGCGCCCATTTCAATAAATGCGATTTCAGCATCAGGTTTTATTTTTAAAATCGTTAAGGGTATGCCGATGTGATTATTGAGATTTCCTTTTGTGGTATAAGTTTTAAAAGTAGTGGATAAAACCTCATGTAGTAATTCCTTTGTTGTTGTTTTTCCGTTGCTTCCGGTGATAGCGATAAAGGGGATGGTAAATTGCTCCCGGTGATGCTGCGCCAGCAATTGCAAT
>JAHEZB010000300.1 GCA_023251285.1 Chitinophagaceae bacterium
CCTGCTGAATTATGTTCCATTTTATCAAAATCACGTTGAAGAATTCCACGGCCATCATGATGAATACGAAAATAAACAATATTCCCCTGTGCATTTTGCGTAAGGTGAATAAATCCGGCGCTGCTGTGCTTAATGATATTCGTTACCAGTTCCTGCACAATACGAAATACCAGCAATTCCTGTTCGTCATTCAAACGTTGCCGGTTATCATGAAATCTTGCGCTGGCGTTGATCACACCAGATCCGTTTATTTTTTCAAAAAGATCTTTTACCGCAGCTTCCAATCCGAAGTTTTTTAAGGTGGGCGGCATCAGGCTGTGAGAAATATTTCTGATCAGTTGAATGGTGTCATCAATAATTTGTTTGGCGCTAAAGATAGATTGAAGTTGAGTCGCAGGTTCCTGGTGAATTAAATTCTCATTCAAATACAGTCTTGCCGTTGCCAAAAGCGGGCCGGCATCATCATGCAGATCTGCAGCAATTCTTTGTCGTTCCTCTTCCTGAAATTGTATAGAAGCACGCAACAACATTTGCTGCCGCTCCTCTTCCATTTTTTGGATCTTTTTATTGAACCTGATTACTTTTCTTTGATGAAATACTACAATAGATACCAGCATCACCGCCATAAACAACATTCCAAGGGTACCCAATACCAATACACCTGAAAAAGTAAATGCTGTTTGATCCTGTAGAAAAAACATCTAGGTGGGTTAATTAATTTTTTTGATAAATAAGAAGGTCGTCGTCTAAATCAGGAATGACCTTTTTTTGTTCCTTTACTAGGCCATTTAGTTTCATTGTCATGGCTACGCAAAGCAATAGATTTTTTAAAATATTGAAGGAGATATTAATGACAAAATACATTTTCTGAAACGATACGCTTACCCTCATTTTATCCGTCATGAGATAAAGAAAAAAAGTGCCTGAAAAATAAATAAAAAAGGCGATGACAGCCCAAAAATTAAAGGTAGAATAAACAACCAAATAATTGTTTCCCTTAACCTGTGAAAAAAGGTATGCCATACAAAGTACTAAAACAATGATTGCTTCTATTCCGGAAGCAATTGAGTCAAATTCGTGCGTTTTGCTAAAAAAAATATAATCAATCAAAGCAAAAAGTAAAAATCCAAGCCATAAAAAAGGAATTGCTTTCCTGACATATCCTTTTGGAAATATTAAATAAAGAAAGTAGCAAAAAAAAGTATATTCTAATACAGTAAATAAATTTAAAAGTATTATGAAATTTGGTGTGTGAACAACGCTTTGAAGATAGAAACTTATTCCTTCATTAGTTATACAATAAACCACATAAAATAGAATAACCCTTAGTGGTTTGTTCTTGCTATTGCGTTTAAAAAGCAAGAAAAACACTAAGGGCAGTGCTGTAAAAAGCAGATGTGTATATAGTAACGTTTTAAAAATAGCAGTTATAATTTTTTCAAATATAACTACCTTTTTTAAATTTTATTGCGGAAATGGAAAAAAATAATTAACTGTTCTAGCTATTGCCATTCAAAAGAGACCAGTCAATAATTACTTTATCAGCAACGATACCATCATATTTTTCCAGATCGCCAGTGTTGGTAACTGCAGAATAAGAAAGAATATCTTTTCCATCAGCATCAACTCCAGTGTAAACTAAATGCTCTTCATTTTCATTTGTAAGGCATTTACGGAAATTAATTCCTACACATCCTGGTTGGTTTAAAATCTGATCGATAATGTTACGTCCAATGTAAAAACCTGGAGTAGCATCTGGATTTGAAGTTCTAAAGTTTTGTACTAATTGGATGCCTTCAGCTAATCCAATGTCTTCGCCTACTTCAGCGAGGCTTTTGGTTTCGAGTGTGTTTGTAGTCATGATTGTAAATTTTTGTTTTGTTTAAAGTGTGTTTTTCTGATTAATCAGAACGCTAACTTCCTTAAAATATAAATCCTGCACAATTGGCTATTTTAAATGTTAATTCACTTATTTTTGCTGTAATGCAGTAACAGCCGATGTTTACAGCGAATAAAAAGGTAAATTAACGAAACAAAATAAGGTAATTGTACGATGGAAATATAGTAAATTTACTATTAAAACAATTCGTTTTATTACGAAGGCAAAAGCACGTATCTGCGGATTATGACAATAAAAAACCAGGCTGAGACTGCCTGGATTTTTGGATTTCAAAGCGGGAGAGAAAATTTTAGCTAATGTGAGCAAATATTTTTTAAAGAAACCTTTTTTAACCGATAGTCATAATTTTTTTGGATATGTGGGCTTTTAGGATCTGCTGTTAATAGCTTATTCTAACGAGTTTTAATTGAGAATTCCAGTAATCAAGATTAACGATTCGAAAGTAAAAAAAGGTACGGCGATAAACAATAGCATCTTTACTTTATTTTTTGTAACCGGTAATTACATAAGTTTATGCAAAAGCGAAAAGAGGAATAGAAAAAGTACGAACCGGGCTGGCGGTATGATGTACTTGGTAACTTTTTCGCAGATATTTTTTTATTTATCGTAAAAAGACGTTTTTATGTAATATATTGAATGATTATTCGTTATAGTTTCTATATTTACAATGTCCTAACATTAAAAATTCAATGTCACTATCTACCATTATCAAAATTGCAATTGCTGATGATCATAAGATTTTCCGGGATGGAATAAAGATGGCACTCAATCCCAGGGAAGATCTGAAAATGATCTGGGAAGCTGAAGATGGAAAAGATCTGATGCACAAAATGGCGATCAAACAACCGGACCTGTTATTAATGGATATCCGCATGCCCCAAATTGATGGGATTAACGCCATTGAAATGCTTCGTAAAGAATATGATAACCTGAAAATAATCGTGCTTTCCATGTACGACGATCAGCAAATGATCAGCAAAATGATGGAAATGGGCGCTAATGCTTATCTCACCAAAACAACTGATCCGGACGAAATCTACGAAGCAATTCTTACTTGTATGAACAAGGAATTTTATTTTAATCAACTGGTAAATAAGGCCGTAATGGGCAAACTGATGCAGAAAAAAAATGTACGCAGGCTTTATGGAAACCAGGTTCCCGTTACTTTTAATGAAAAAGAATTAAAAATATTGCAACTACTCGGAGAAGATAAAACGACAGAGGAAATTTCCAAAATAATTTTCTTAAGCCCACGTACCATTGAAACCATCAGGCAGAATATGAAAAGTAAAGTAGGCGCCAAAACCATCGGCGGACTTATCATGTACGGAATGAGAAATAAAATGATTGAATAATCAGAAATTATTTTGCTGGTGAGAAACACTGCTGTGAAGAAGTTCCGCAATCGCTCAAAATAGAAATTGCAGTTATTTATTTATTTGCTGCATCAGCGGCTTACTATTTCCAGTTCTTTTGTCAATATTACTTCTTACGATGTAATTCATAATATTCACTCATTATCCGGTGAATTTTTTCTTTCAGAAAATCATAACTTTCATCTTCATCAATTTGTACCGCGGGTAGAAAATGAAGTTCCATTCTTGACGGCCAAAAGTAAAATTTTCCCGCTGGAAGTACTTTTTTCGTATTAAAGATCAGTGCCGGAATAATAGCGGTTCCGGTTTCTATTGCCAGTCGAAAAGCGCCGCTGTGAAAGTCTTTCAAAGGCAATTCTGTCTTATTCCTTGTTCCTTCAGGATAGATACACATATCCATTCCCATCTGCAAAACCTGCCTCATTTTTTTAAAACTATCCTCGCGGCTTTTTCGATCATTTCTGTTTACAAGCACAGATCCGCGTTTATAAATTAAACCAAATAGAGGAATTTTTGCCATCTCTGCTTTTGCAATCGTCTTGTTTGCGCGTGGTATAAAAGGCGTTGCTACAGGAACGTCCATAAAAGAATTGTGATTGCACGTAACAATATAATTTTCACGAGGCTTGAAATTTTTTTTGCCAAAAATCTTTAGCCTGCAACCGGTAAGGAAAAAAAATATACGCATCCATACTATTGAAATCTTCCGGAAAATTCCGGTTCGCTTAGGCTCGCTTATGACTCCTATTATCCACATCAACAGTGCCACCGGCAATAAAGTGATTACAAAAACAATCAGTGCCCAGACAGCGAAAATCTTTCCTAAGAGATTTCTCAAAATTGTATTTTTTTTCCTGAGATTATATTTTCCAGTCAACCGGAATTTTATGCTGCTTTATCAGCAATTCATTTGCTTTTGAAAAATGCTGGCAGCCAAAAAACCCATTGTTAGCGCTTAATGGAGACGGATGAGCTGCTTTCAAGACAAAATGTTTTGTTTCATCTATCAACGCCTGCTTTTCCTGTGCAAATTTACCCCACAACAAAAAAACAATCCCTTCCTTTTTGTCAGAAATTTTTTTGATTACCTG
>JAHEZB010000301.1 GCA_023251285.1 Chitinophagaceae bacterium
GATGATATTAAATGTGTGATGGAACAAGTAGCACCTGATGGAAGTATCATTGATCATATTGATGGAAGAACTTTAAATCCGGGCCACGCGATAGAAGGTGCCTGGTTTATGTTGCATGAAGCGAAATACAGAAATAATGATCCGCATTTGATCGAACTTGGTTGTAAAATGCTTGATTATATGTGGGAGCGTGGCTGGGATAAAGAATATGGCGGTATCTTATATTTCCGTGATGTTTATAATAAACCTGTGCAGGAATATTGGCAGGATATGAAATTCTGGTGGCCGCAAAATGAAGCGATTATTGCAACATTACTGGCTTATACAATCACAGGAAATGAAAAATATAAACAATGGCATCAACAAATTCATGATTATGCCTACACTAAATTTCATGATAAAGAATTTGGCGAATGGTTCGGTTATCTTCATCGTGACGGAACGGTGGCACAAACAGCAAAAGGAAACTTATTCAAAGGGCCGTTTCATTTGCCCAGGCAGGAATGGTATTGTTGGAAATTGTTGCAGGAACTGAAGAAGGAATAACAATTTCAGTAAATGAAGGAATATCAGTGATTTCAATTTTTAATTAACATCAAATTTTCCCCCCAATGAATAAAAATATTTTCAACTTAATACTGCTTCTATTTTGTTTTTCAATTGTTAATGCACAAAATAAAAGTGTGCCTGTTTATGTCTCCGGCACAGAAGGTTATAAATCATTTCGCATACCTGCAATAATCAAAGCGCCGAACGGTGATCTGCTTGCCTTTTGTGAAGGAAGAGTAAATGGCGCCGGCGATTTTGGAGACATTAAAATTGTTTTAAAAAGAAGCAGCGATAACGGAAAAACGTGGACTGCGCTGCAAATTGTTGCAAGTAACGATAGTTTGCAAGCCGGCAATCCTGCGCCGGTTGCAGATCTTACTGATTCGCGATTTCCGAAAGGAAGAATTTTTCTATTTTATAACACCGGCAATGGTCATGAAGGAGCGTTGCGAAAAGGAAAAGGTCATCGCGATGTTTTTTATAAGACAAGTATTGACAATGGAAAAAGCTGGACGGAGCCGGTAGATATAACGACGCAGGTAAACCGTATTAATCAACCGCAGGTAAATCCTGAATGGGATTTTAAAGAAGATTGGAGAACGTATGCAAATACACCAGGGCATGCATTGCAATTCGAAAGAGGAAAATATAAAGGAAGAATTTATGTGGCAGCCAATCATTCTTCCGGCGATGCGAAACCCGAATTAAGAGATTACCAGGCGCATGGATATTTTACCGATGATCATGGCGCTACTTTTCGTCTGAGCGAAACCGTGCCTTTTGAAGGCTCTAATGAAAGCACCGCTGCAGAATTAAGCGACGATGGATTGATGATGAACAGCCGCAACCAGACAGGGAAATACAGAGTTGTTTCGTTAAGTAAAGACGGCGGTGAAACCTGGGACACCACTTTCGTTGATCACAATTTACCGGATCCTGTTTGCGAAGGAAGTTTATTAAATGTTGGAATAAAAAAGGAAAATCGATTTTAGCTTTCTGTAATAATGATGACACCAAAAACCGCGACAGCCTTACAGTACGCATTAGTTTCAATGAAGGAAAAAGCTGGAAGAAAAAATATTTGATTGAGCCAAAAAATACGGGCTATTCTGATATTGTAAAAATGTCCGGGAAAACAATTGGTGTTTTATATGAAGCGGATGGATATAAAGAAATCCGGTTTACCGTGATAAAATGGTAAACACCATAAATTAAATTTGTTAGCCGGTAATTAAATGACCTGTAGTAGACACACAAATAAGACGATTTTAATTTCTCATCTTTATGGTTACTTTTCAAATCTAACCAATGATTTCCAGTTAAAGTGGCTCAAAACTTCGGAGTATCGCCACAGCATCATGATAGTATTCAGGAGCATAAGAAATCCATACATAATAGCTGAGGTCCGGATAATCAGGATTGACCAGTAAAAGCGCTGATGCGGAAAAACCTTGTTTAACGCCGTCAATAGCGCATCCCCAGTAACGGTTTATGTTGCTGAGATAGATAGGCTGGGTAGATGGATCGTAATTCAGTGATACCTGATTTGCCCAATTGACAATTGCGGTTTTCATTCCGTCGTAAGTAAGATTTTCACCTGTTCGTGGATAAATATCAAGAGTAATATTATTGTTAGTAGCCTGATAGCCTGCAGCATCGTTTTGCTGAACGACCATATTGTCAGGCGCTTTGAATTTCATCTTATATGAATCCCAATTCCAGGTCTGTAAAGTTTGGGCAGAAGTTGAAATTAGCGTCAGCATCAAAATGCCCAGGGTGAGTGCGCGTTGCATAACAGTAGCTTTAAAATGTTTAGATATTTTTTAAGAAGAAAATGAAACATTCCCCATGTCCGGGTAAGCTAAAGCGTCTGAAAGCAGTTATCCGAAAGAGCAAAATTAATCTTTCCCCGACACCAAAATCAGGAGCGATTTAATTTTACAGAAAAAAAACAATTGGCTAAAACTGAAGAGAAGGAGGAAGTTTCTAACTTTTCATATTCACGTATTGTAGTGCGAGTCCAAGATCCCACGCTTTTGAAGCCTGAATTACCGCTTGAAGATCATCAATTTTTTTACCCGATACACGTACCATATCATCCATAATAGAAGCTTGCACTTTATATTTTCCATCTTTTATCAATTTGACAATTTTCTTTGCATCTTCCTGGCTGATGCCATTGCGCACGGAAATTTCTTTTTTTACCACTTTGCCGCTTTGGTAGGGTTCTTTTTTCAGATCATAAATTTCTGCAGCTAATCCCTGCTTCATGCTTTTGCTGATGAGCACATCAATGATTTGTGTTAGTTTCATTTCACTGTCAGCTTCAAGATTTAATTTTAAATCTTTTTTATTGAGATCGATCACGACATGGTTTCCTTTGAAATCAAAGCGGTTTTTAATTTCTTTTGAAACAGTATTGATGGCATTATCCAGCGTTTGAAGATCCACTTTGCTAACGATGTCGAATGAAGGCATGATTGAAGTTTTTTGATTTGTAAAAACACAAAGATAATACTGTTCGTGATGAGGATTTGGGTCAGGTAGTTTTAAATAAATATTTTTTAAAGAATTCTTCGCTTCTCAACACTTCAATTTTTGAAAAATAGAAATCGTCTACATCTTCAGTTATAATGCATTTACATTTACTTTCCAAGGCTGAATAATATTCCAATCCATCCTCAAAACCATTGACAGCAGGATTTTTCAGCGTTTTTGAAACTACGCTTTCATCAACCATGGTGAGGTTAATATGTTCCGATAATAATTGGATTTTACTTTTCGCTTTTTCGCTTTTAAATTTTTTTTCTGCAAAATAGAATGTAATAGCAAGGCAAACCGGTGATGTGTATAATTGGAATCTGTTGGAATCAGCAAGGCTGAGAATACGCGCCGTAGTTGTAAATAAAGGATATTCCTTATTCACTACAGAAACTAAAATGTTGGCGTCAAGAAAAATTCTCATTTTTTGGATTTAAAGAATTCTTCTTTCGCTTTCTTCCTGGTTCTTTTTGTGTGATATTCTGCCTGTCCTTCACCTACCTGGAAAACCCAGTCGGCAATGGGAAAATCTTCCATACTTTCACATTTGGAAGAGGTGATTTTTTTCAATAAAAATTCTACCAGCCTGGATAGACTAATGTTATTATCTGCCGCATATTCTTTGGCCCTGGAGATGACGGATTCATCAAAGCTAAGTGTGATTTTATTGTCCATAACATTTAATTGAAAAGCAAATTTACTCGTTTTATACGACAAGAAAAATGTCTTTATACGTATAGTAATTAAATGGAAATTTCTTTAAAAGCACTTCCCAAATTTTCAATTATATCATCTGCGATCAGCGCTTCCTGTGAAATATTTTTTGCAGCAATATCTCCGGCAAGTCCATGAAGATAAACGCCGAAAATAGCGGCATTTAAAGAAGTATATTTTTGAGCAAGTAAGCCCGTAATGATTCCAGTAAGAACATCTCCTGCACCAGCCGTTGCCATTCCGGCATTTCCGGTCGAGTTAAAAAATCCTTGCCCGTCAGGAGCTGCAATAAACGTATAATGTCCTTTTAAAACGATATAAATATTCAGTTCTTTTGATTTTGATAACGCGAGATTCATCCTATCAAAATCCGAATCCGTTTTTCCAAATAATCTTTCAAATTCTTTTGGGTGCGGCGTAATGATGCTGTGTGCAGGAATGGATTTATAAAGAAATTGATTTTCACTCAATACATTTAATGCGTCGGCATCAATGACCAGAGGCTTATTAAACTTTGAAAATAAACTTTGCAATAACTGCTGGTGTGAATCATATT
>JAHEZB010000302.1 GCA_023251285.1 Chitinophagaceae bacterium
CAAACCTCCCCCCTTGCTTCTCTTCCCGGGAAATGAAAAACTCCAGTGGGATCATGGAAAAAGAAAAATTCTCATTATTATTTGTTTCTTTCCGGCGTGTTTATTGTAAAGGCTGGTTATTATTATCTTTTTAGAAGCATCATTATTCGGGCAAAACCAAACGTAGAGGAGCAAGGTGGGGATTGGTAAATGAAGACAATAAAAAAATGATTTTGATACCCAAGCACATCAAGGAATTGTATGATCTGCAGCAATCGAAAATGTACTTTAAATATGATTGCTTCTTTTAAAAAAAAGATTAGAGTCGTTTAAAAAATAAAGTAAATGAACCAGCAACCCTCACACAAACGCGAACCGGTCCGCTTCCTTGTATTTGCAGCCTCATTAAGAACCGGTTCGTTGAATGAAGAGTTAATAAGATCAGCGATACCTGTAATTGAAAAAAATGGTGGCGTGGTGGATCATGCTTTCATGAGTGAATTTAATTGCCGGTCCTACAACCAGGACATGGAATCGGAAGATGTTTTTCCGGAGGGCGCAAATGCACTTCATCAACGCCTGCTCAATTGTGATGCTTTTATTATTTCTTCTCCGGAGTATAATGGGTCTATGCCGGGTTTATTGAAAAACACAATCGATTGGGTTTCCCGTTTTCGTCCGCAACCCTTCAACCAGAAACACGCCTTATTGATGTCCGCTTCCCCTTCAATGGGTGGCGGAAACCGTGGTCTCTGGTCACTTCGCATTCCGCTGGAACACCTGGGGACAAGGGTTTATCCCAATATGTTTTCATTAGCCATGGCCCACAAGGCATTTAACAACGGAGCAATCAGCGACGGAACCCTGGCAAAACGATTTGAAGACAACATCGTCGATTTCATGGATCTGGTAGAAGCATCAAAGCATTACCCATGTATGAAAAAAGCCTGGGTTGAATTTTTGGGTGAGAAAACTGATCCTGTTACAGAACGTGTAGAGTGATTAAAAAAATTAAAGTTAGATTTTTAATAGCAGCAACCAAGAATCAATAAGCCTGCAAAAAATTATATAAGCTATGAAAAAAATTGGATTTTTATCTTTCGGCCATTGGGCCAATCATCCCTCATACAGAACGCGGTCGGCAAGTGATACTTTACTGCAATCTATTGATTTGGCTGTTGCCGCTGAAAAAATTGGTATAGATGGTGCCTATTTCCGGGTACACCACTATGCAGCACAGTTGGCATCGCCGTTTCCTTTGCTTTCTGCGATAGGTGCTAAAACCAGCAAGATAGAAATTGGAACAGGTGTTATCGATATGCGTTATGAAAATCCGTTGTATATGGTGGAGGAAGCCGGTGCTGCTGATTTGATTTCCGGTGGTCGATTGCAATTAGGCATCAGCAGGGGTTCACCGGAACAGGTCGTTGATGGCTGGCGTTATTTCGGTTATGCGCCAAATGATGGGGAGGATGATGCAGCAATGGGCCGGCGCAAAGGCTTAGAGTTCCTCGATAAATTGAAAGGTGTTGGCTTTGCGCAGCCGAGTCCTAATCCGATGTTTCCGAATCCGCCGGGTCTGTTGCGCCTGGAACCGCATTCTGAAGGGTTGCGCGATCGCATCTGGTGGGGAGCCGGATCTAATTCCACAGCTGTTTGGACTGCTGAACATGGTATGAATCTTCAAAGTTCTACCCTAAAAGAAGATGAAAGCGGGAAACCTTTCCATGTGCAGCAAGCTGAGCAAATCCGGGTGTATAAAGAAGCCTGGAAAAAAGCAGATCACCAACGTGAGCCGCGGGTTTCTGTGAGTCGTTCCATATTTGCTTTGGTAACAGATATGGACCGTTATTATTTTGGAAACGAAGCAGAGCGAAGCGATCAAATTGGTTTTATAGAACAAAATAAGCGAGCCATTTTCGGAAGAAGTTATGCCGCTGAACCGGATAAACTGATAAAAGAACTCGCAAAAGATGAAGCCATCCAGGAAGCTGATACGCTTCTTTTGACGATACCCAATACACTCGGCGTTGAATATAATGTGCATGTGTTGTCGGCGATCCTGGAGCATGTGGCGCCTCCATTAGGGTGGCGTTGAACATCTTGCAGCCTGAAGAAATTGCAAAGCTGGTACTTTGGCGGGCAAGTGATGCCGGCGCGTTTATTACCCGTACTACACAGGTTATTGATGGCAAGTTAAGTGTTGTCTAAAACCTTAAGTAACATTGCAGAGAATGCAATCAGAATATTTCAAAATTTTCAAAAACTATAAGAAATGGAAAAGAGGAAATTGGGAAGATCAGATTTATTGGTATCGCCACTCACTTTCGGCGGTAATGTATTTGGCTGGACGCTCGATGAAAAAAAATCTTTTGAGCTCCTCGACGCCTTTGTTGACGCGGGAATGAACTTCATTGATACGGCAGACACCTATTCAACCTGGGCGCCGGGAAATCATGGCGGCGAATCAGAAACGATCATCGGCAATTGGATGAAAAAAAGTGGCAAAAGAACGGATGTCATTATTGCAACAAAACTCGGCGGTGACATGGGCGATGGGAAAAAAGGTCTGAGTGCAAAATATATAAAACAGGAAGTGGAAGCTTCGCTGAAAAGGTTACAGACGGATCATATTGACCTGTACCAATCTCATCATGACGATCCCGAAACGCCGGTTTCAGAAACGATGACGGCATTCAATGAATTGATCAAAGAAGGAAAGGTCCGTTATATTGGCGCCTCAAATTTTAGTGCAGAAAGAATTAAAGAATCCAATGATTTTGCACGCGAAAATAATTTGCAGCCTTACATCAGTCTTCAGCCGTTATACAATTTATTCGACAGGCAAAAATTTGAAAAAGAATATTTGAAATTAGTTACCGAGGAAGGTTTGGGCGTTATCCCGTATTATTCGCTGGCAAGCGGTTTTCTAAGCGGAAAATATAGAAGCGAGGCAGATTTGGGCAAAAGCGCGCGTGGACACGGGATAAAAAAATATCTTGATGAAAGAGGTTTGAGGATTTTATCAGCAATGGATAAAGTTGCGGCCGGTCAACACGCCAGTCTTTCTGAAATAGCCATCGCCTGGTTGCTTCATAAGCCGTTCATTACTTCTGCAATTGCCAGCGCAACCAAAGAAAAACAACTGAAAGAATTGGTGAACGGTACAGGGTTGAAATTGAGTGACGCACAAGTGCAGCAGTTGGATGAAGCCAGTTCTTATTGAATTTAAAAAGAGGATTTTAAGTCCTAAAATTCGTAGCAAAACAACAAGTAAGGTTGCGAAAAACGTAGAGTGGTTCGGTGCGGCAAATGATATTTGACCCATAAATTTATAACCGTATCATGATTTTGACGACTTGCTGTTTACTTTTGGTTGAGCTTTTCCCATTTTTTTTTCAACAGTTTCTCTTCTTCTTTGCCATCGGTCTATGGGCTCAGGATTGTATAAAGCATTGCCTTTTTTATCAACAAGATGAAATGCCTTATTCAATTTTTCACTGATCTCGGTGATTTTTTTAGATCGTTTGACGCATTGTTCTTTATAAAATTTCTCAAACGTTTTGATTCCGGAATTAATAACGGAAAGCTCTTTTTTATAATTCTTTTCCTGCCGGTAGATGATCATTAACCGGTCATAAGCAGGAATTTGTAAAGGATCTGTTTTCAGAATTCGGTTGTAAATTTCTATCGCTGAAGACGGATCTGTTTTTTCAGCTTCCATTGCCTGGGAAGTCAATTCATTGATAGAAGCGCCATTTTCAATTTCTGCGTCCGGCATAATAAACTTTTATTTAAATTTTACTAATTATGTGCCAGCTTTTGGCACAACACTTGTCTTTGCTCCTGCTAAAACAATCGTTATGTCAGATAATAAAATGAATATTGGCGGCGCTGACAGGCGCAGGATCAGCTTAACAGAAGATTACGAATTGCGCTATTGGGCAAACAAATTTGGCGTTTCCCGCGACCAACTAAAAGAGGTGGTAAGGCAGGTGGGTGATAATCCCCAGGCTGTGGAAGACTATTTGAAAGCTGGTAATAAATGAAAGAATGGAAATTTGAATTTCATGCAGCAAACAAATAAATAAACGCGATTTGTATTTCGTGCCGCGCCTGCTGTCTTCATGAACCACAATTATTCTTTCCGGCAGCCCTGTTGCATTAAGGACAGCGCGGAAAACATAGTTTGTGCCAGGAACCATTTTAATTGAATCAGTTTGCTTCCGCGGTGGCTGACATCTGCACGAACCACCATCATTGTTATTGGGCAACCCGCTCCCCCATCTTTTTAAACCGGAAACTATTATATTGAATTTCCGCCATGGTTCGGTCTGCACGAACCACCACCATTGTTAGGAAACGCTCCTCTA
>JAHEZB010000303.1 GCA_023251285.1 Chitinophagaceae bacterium
TATGCTTTTGGACTTGAAAATCTTCCATACAATAAACCGGTTACTACAGCCAGGCTTAATAAACCAAGAAATGCTTCAAAAGCGCACAAAGAATTTATTAATAAATGACCGGCATCAGCTCTTCCATATCCGCCAACAGTAAAGGATTGGCTGCTGAAAAAAAACGCTTCCATAAATTGCCTGAAATGTGAAGGCGTTTCACTGCCACCGAATTCCTGAAGCCCTAAAAAATAATAAATAGCGGCAAATAAAAGGTTGACACACAAATAAAAAAGAACAATGGTCATCAAGAACTTCCACCGCGGCATGTCAAGCAAAATATGGTACCAACTGATTCGCTCAATAGAACTAATTCCTTTTATTTGAATATTCGGCTTTCCGTTTTTATGAAGAAACCTTCCACCATAATCGGATGAATTCACCCCAAAACCAGTGTTAATTTCTGATTTGGCTCTTGGATTAATCTTGCGGATCTTGAACATGAAAATCTTGAATAATTATTTTAAAAAAAGGAAAACACAAAATGTCTTTTGCATTTGTAAAGATAAAATTCCGTTTGAGCATGATCTAAAAATTTTAAGTGGTTTCATCAATAAGCAACTATATTTTTTTAAATTGCATCAATAAGCGGAAGTAGCTCACCTGGTAGAGCGACAGCTTCCCAAGCTGTAGGTAGCGGGTTCGAGTCCCGTCTTCCGCTCATTTTATTCTAATGTGATATAATGGAAAAGAAAAACTTTTTCGTAACACTAACTCCGCCGCGTACAACATTTGTGAATGACATGAGTGACGAGGAACGCGAAATAATGAACCGTCATGTAAGTTACCTTCGAACATTGCTTGATAAAGGAATCGCCATTGCTTACGGACCGGTCTTTGATCCAAAAGGAGCTTATGGTGTCGCCGTGATGGAGGTAGATAATATCGAACAGCTTCATGAAATTATAGCTGCTGATCCGGCGAATGGCCTTCAAAAATTTCAGATTTATCCAATGCGTGCCGTTTATAAAAAACCTGGTCAGGCTATTGAAAACTGACTTTTAAATCCTTCCATAGTCGTCGCATCTTCTACTTTAAAATTTCCGATTCTTGTTCTGCGCAATTCGCTTAAATAGCCGCCACAACCAAGCGCAAGTCCAAAATCATTTGCCAGGCTGCGAATGTATGTACCGGTAGAACAAACCACTTTGAATGTGATTACCGGCAAATCAATTTTAGTAATTTCAAATTCTTTGATCGTAATTTTTCTTGGCTCAAGAACAACATCCAATCCTTTTCTCGCCATGAGATAAACCGGTTTGCCATTTTGTTTTATTGCGGAATGTATCGGTGGAGTTTGTAAAATCTCTCCGGTGAATTGCTTCGTTTTTTCGGTGATGATTTCATCGGAAATTCCGTCTAATGGCTTGAAACCTTCAGGCGCACTCTCACGGTCATAAGTTGGAGTAACCGCACCTAAAGTAATTGTTCCGGTATATTCCTTTTCCTGCGCCATATACTCGTTTATTTTTTTAGTAAACTTTCCGGTACAAACGATCAAAAGGCCCGAAGCCAAAGGATCAAGCGTGCCTGCATGTCCTATTTTTTTTATATTGATGATCTTTCGGAGCTTTCTGATGACATCATACGAAGTCCATTCCAATGGTTTATCTATCAACAAAACTTTTCCTTCTGCAAAAGTATTTTCAATCATTTGTTACTAATTATAAATTAAATTTTCAAACGGCCTGTCTTGCTTTTAATTCAAGGTATTTATTAATGGTATTAACGGTCAGGTTTTTTGGCGAAGATAAAATAGATAAGATTCCGTATTTGGAAAGTTCTTTTGCAATGATCTTTTTTTCAAAAGCAAATTTCTCAGCTATCGTTTTTATATAAACGTCTTCTATGTTTTTTGCATGCGAACCGGTGAGTAACTCCAACTCTGAATTTTCAAAAAATACAACAACCAGTAAATGATACTTTGCCAATGAACGCAGGTAATCTATTTGCCTGTTTAATCCTGACAGCGATTCGAAGTTGGTAAATAAGATTAAAAGGCTGCGGTGTTTGATTTTACCTCTGATCTGCGCATATAGCATTTCGAAATCGCTTTCAAGAAAATCAGTGTCTTGTTTATACAATATTTGCAAAATATTTTCTGCCTGAGAAGGTTTCCGATCCGCTGCAAGCATACTTCCCGGCACATTTGAAAAAGTTATTACGCCGACTTTATCTTGTTTTTTGAGGCACACATTGCTGAGTATCAGACAACTATTTATGGCATAATCCAAAAGTGTCATTCCATTAAAAGGCATTTTCATCAGCCGACCTTTATCAATAATGCAATAGATCTGCTGCGATCTTTCTTCCATAAAATTATTTACCATCAGCCCTCCTTTCCTGGCTGATGCTTTCCAGTTTAATGTTCGGATGTCGTCTCCGGAAACGTAATCTTTGATCTGTTCAAACTCCATGCTCTGTCCCATTTTCCTCATTCGCACATTGCCGCTTTCCGTTTGTAAAGTAGTTTGAGAAAATAATTGGTATTTATGCAATTGCATGAATGCCGGATACACGGGAATCGTTTCTTCCGCATCCATTGTAAATCTTCTGCTAACTAATTTTAAAGGGGAGGATACAAATAAATGAATGTTTCCAAAATTATAAGATCCTCTTTGCAAAGGTTTTAATTTCCAGGCTAATCTTTTTTGTTGATGAGGTTGCAAATTTATTTTTCTTTTCCAGTCCCTGATTTGCAATTGCTCGGGAAGCTCATCAATAATCGTGACATGAACCGGGTAGGGAAAGCCATTTCTTACCAGGGTTTCCACAGGATTTTCATCGCCATTGCTAAATCTGTGTCCTGTAATTCGCTGCGCATTCACTGATCCTTTTGAAAAAAATAATAGTGAATAATCCAGGAGCAGAAAAATAATATAAACCACAAAAACAAGAATAGTAATTTGTAGTAAAACAGGAACATAGAAAGCGATTAAGAATAAGACAACGAGTGCAGCAAGAGCCACATAAAAACGTTTTTTTAAAAACAAGTCTCCAAAATATTTTTTTAAAAAATCCAAATTTTTTATTTTTCTGATGAAAAAAAACTTAGCGCGGTATTTCTATCTTGCCGATGATGTCTGTTATTAATTCGTCGGCTGAAACTCCTTCCATTTCTTTTTCAGGTGTTAGTATTATCCGATGCCGCATTACCGGAATAGCCATTTCTATAATATCTTCCGGATTAACAAAATCCCTTCCCATCATAGCTGCATTTGCTTTTGACGCTCTCAAAATTGCCAACGAAGCGCGCGGTGAAGCACCAAGATATAGTGAAGGATTATTCCTTGTTCCGTTTACGATTCTCGCAATAAATTCTACCAGCTTTTGATCAATAATCACTTCATTAATAATATTTCTGTAGGCAGTGATCTGTGCCGGTGAAATAATTTTACGAACGCTATTTAATAAGGTGTTTTGAACAACTGATTGTTGATTCAATAAAATATTAATTTCCTCTTCAAGCGTTGGATAATCGATAACTACTTTAAATAAAAACCTGTCCAGTTGCGCTTCAGGAAGGCGATAAGTTCCCTCCTGCTCTATCGGGTTTTGTGTAGCAATAATGAGAAAAGGGAAATCCATAAAATGAGTCATACCGTCAATCGTTACCTGGCGTTCTTCCATCACTTCAAACAAAGCAGATTGAGTTTTTGCCGGTGCGCGGTTAATCTCGTCGATCAAAATAATATTGCTGAAAATCGGCCCGCGTTTAAATTCAAACTCTGCTTCTTTCGGATTAAAAACAGAAGTTCCTAAAACATCGCCGGGCATCAGATCGGGAGTGAATTGTATTCTTGAAAAATTTGTGTCAATGATTTTGGCAAGAAGCCTTGCAGTAAGGGTTTTAGCTACTCCCGGCACGCCTTCGATCAGCACATGTCCATCGCACAATAAACCGATCATCAGCAGATCAATCATTTTATTCTGACCCACAATTACTTTACTTATTTCATTCCTGATATTGATCACTGCATCATTCAATGTACTGATGTCTGTTCTTTGTTCATACAAATTTTCTTCCATTCGCTTTTTGTTTTTTAAAATTTTCAATCTTTTGATTCAATTCGAACAGTTCTTCGTCTGTAACATTTTCCTGCTCCTGTATATTTCCGATCAATTCAAATAATTCTTCTGTTTCAATTCGTGAAACGCCACTTTTGCCTGAGACGGATGTGATAAACTCTTTATTGATTACACCGGTATTGATGAAATATTTTTTCCTTAGGTATTCATAAAAATAAGTAATGATTTTCAATGAAATATTGTGGTTATTTTTTTGTTGTAAATAAAGCCTGCCA